>NZ_RZPI01000249.1:0-7202 GCF_003998715.1 Mesorhizobium sp. M7A.F.Ca.CA.002.15.2.1 | reverse complement strand
ATCTATTACGGTGCGCAATATGGCGGCTCGACCACCGCCATTCTCATCAACATGCCCGGCGAATCCTCGTCCGCCGTCACCGCGATCGACGGCTACCAGATGGCCAGGAACGGCCGCGCCGGGGCGGCCCTCGCGATCGCGGCCATCGGCTCGTTCTTTGCCGGCACCGTTTCGACGTTCCTCGTCGCCATCTTTGCCCCGCCGCTGACGGCGATCGCGCTGAAATTCGGCGCGGCCGAGTATTTTTCGCTGATGATCGTCGGCCTGGTTTCGTCCGTCGCGCTCGCCCACGGCTCGATCGTCAAGGCGCTGGCCATGGTCGTGCTCGGCCTGCTGCTCGGCGTTGTCGGCACCGACATTTACACCGGCACGCCGCGCTTCACGCTTGGAATCCGGGAATATGCCGACGGGTTGAATTTCGTTGCGGTGGCGGTCGGTGTCTTTGGCATCGCCGAGATCCTGCGCAACCTCGAAAACGAGGATGAGCGCTCCGTGATGATCCGCAAGGTCACCGGCCTTATGCCGACCCGCGAGGACTTTCGGCGCATGGCAGCGCCCATCGTGCGCGGAACGATCATCGGTTCAGCGCTCGGCATCCTGCCGGGAGGCGGCGCGATCCTGGCAGCCTTTGCCTCCTACACGGTCGAAAAACGCGTCTCGAAAAACCCGAAGGAGTTCGGCAAGGGCGCCATCGAAGGCGTCGCCGGACCGGAATCGGCAAACAATGCCGGTGCGCAGACTTCCTTCATCCCGATGCTGACGCTGGGCATTCCGGCCAACCCTGTCATGGCGCTGATGATCGGCGCCATGATCATCCAGGGCATCGTGCCCGGCCCCAATGTCGCGACCGAACAGCCGGCGCTGTTCTGGGGCATCATCGCCTCGATGTGGATCGGCAATCTGATGCTGATCATCCTCAACCTGCCGCTGATCGGGCTTTGGGTGAAGCTGCTGACGATCCCCTATTACGTGCTTTTCCCGATCATCATGGCGTTCTGCTCGATCGGCGTCTACAGCGTCAACAGCAACGTCTATGATCTCTACGCCGTCGCCTTCTTCGGCTTCCTCGGCTACCTCCTGACCAAGCTGCGCTGCGAACCGGCACCGCTGCTGCTCGGCTTCGTGCTCGGCCCGCTGCTCGAGGAAAATCTGCGCCGCGCCATGATTCTCTCGCGCGGCGACCCGAGCACCTTCGTGACCAGACCGATCAGCGCCGGCCTGCTGCTCATAGCGCTCGCCGTGCTCGCCGTCGTCTTCCTGCCGGCGGTCAAGAAAAAGCGCGAAGAGGTGTTTGTGGAGGAGAGTTGAATTACGCCGCCGTTCCGCCTCGGTCCTGAACCTCTTCGACCGGGTCGAGCGGTGCGATCGGCACCAGCGGTGCCGGCACATCGGTCGTCTTGACCTCGGCCTTGCAGATGTCGGCGATGACGCAGGCCGGGCAATCCGGCTTGCGCGCCTTGCAGACGTAGCGGCCATGCAGGATCAGCCAGTGATGTGCATGGCGCATATATTCGTCCGGAATGATCTTCAACAATCCCTGCTCGACCTGTTCCGGCGTCTTGCCGGGCGCTAATCCGAGCCGGTTGCCTATGCGAAGAATGTGCGTGTCGACCGCCATCGTGTGCTGGCCGAAGGCCATGTTGAGCACGACATTGGCGGTCTTGCGCCCGACCCCGGGCAGCTTGACCAATTCATCTCGATTATCGGGTACCTCGCCGCCATGGTCGCGGATCAGCGCCTGCGACAGCGCAATCAAATTCTTCGCCTTGTTGCGCCACAGCCCGATGGTGCGGATATATTCGCCGACCCTTGCTTCCCCCAGCGCCAGCATCTTGTGCGGCGTATCGGCGGCCCTGAACAGCGCCCGCGTCGCCTTGTTGACGCCTACATCCGTCGCTTGCGCCGACAGCACCACCGCGACCAGCAGCGTGAAGGCGTTGACATGTTCGAGCTCGCCCTTCGGCTCGGGCCGCTGGACGGAAAAGCGCCGGAATATCTCTTTCACTTCGGCCGGGCTGTAGCGTAACGCGCTTCGCGCCGGCCGCGGGCGCGGCTTTGCGTTCGAACCATCGCGTCGTGCGGGCAACGGCTCTTTTTTGGACAGGGAAGAATCTTTGGACTTGGGGCTTGCCATTTCCCTCCTATAATATCCCCTCATGAGCGACACAAACGCCTCGTTTCAGGCCGACGAGCCATTCTTTCAGGCGCTACTGACCCCGCACCGGTCTCTGGGCCGGACAGGCTTCTTCGTCCTGATGGGCGCGCTGCTGTTCGGCTGGCTGGTGACAGGCGCGTTTTTCCTGTCGCGCGGCGCCTGGCCGGTGTTCGGCTTCTTCGGCCTCGACGTGGCCGCCGTCTACATCGCCTTTCGCATCAACTATCGTGCCGCTCGCGCACGCGAAGAAGTCTCGGTTTCGCGCACCAGCCTCGACATCCGCAAGACAGCCCCCTCGGGGAAATCGGAAGCGCATCGCTTCAATCCGTTCTGGGCGCGGTTTTCGGTGGCCCGTCACGCCGAGATCGGCATCACAGGCATGACGGTGCAAGGTGAAGGCCAGAACGTGCCGATCGGATCGTTCCTGGACCCCGATTCCCGCGAGAGTTTTGCCACCGCCTTTTCGCGCGCGCTGGCGCCCGCCAAGACACGCTGAGGCAGCCGCGAGCGATTCCTGGGCTCGAATCCGGTGCCTATCCGGGTATGCGCCGCAAGAAGGCAAGTTTCGGGTGGCGATCGACGCCCCGAGGGGCGATATTCCGGCTCAAGGAGACAGTTCCATGAGCACACACACCGCAGTCCTCAAAAAGGACATCACGCCTGAGGGCAGCGATTATGAGATCGTGCGCCGTGCCATCGAGAAGATCAGTCTCGACTATCGCGATCAGCCTTCCCTCGAAGAGCTGGCCGAGGAGGTCGGCGAGACGCCGACCGGCCTGCAAAAACTCTTCACCCGCTGGGCCGGCCTGTCGCCCAAGGCCTTCCTGCAGGCGGTGACACTGGACCATGCGCGCAGGCTGCTCGATTCCGGCATGCCTCTGCTCGAGACCTCATTCGAACTGGGCATGTCCGGCCCCGGCCGGCTGCATGACCTGTTCGTCACGCACGAGGCGATGTCGCCGGGCGACTACAAGACACGCGGCGCCGGGCTCACCATTCGCTACGGCTTCCATTCCTCGCCGTTCGGCACCGCCCTGATCATGGCCACCGAGCGCGGGCTCGCCGGCCTCGCCTTCAGCGACCCCGGCGAGGAACGCGCCGCCTTCGCCGACATGTCCAGCCGCTGGCCGAACGCCATCTACGTCGAGGACATGACTGCCACCGGCCCCTATGCCGCCCGTATCTTCGACCCGACGCTGTGGCGCCCCGACCAGCCGCTGCATGTCGTCATGATCGGCACCGACTTCCAGGTTCGCGTCTGGGAGGCGCTGCTCAAGATCCCGATGGGCAAGGCCCGCACCTATTCCTCGATTGCGGCCAGCATCGGCGCACCGTCCGCCAGCCGTGCGGTCGGTGCGGCCAACGGCGCCAATCCGCTCTCTTTCGTGGTGCCTTGTCACCGCGCCATCGGCAAATCAGGCGACCTCACCGGTTATCATTGGGGCCTGACCCGCAAGCGCGCCATTCTGGGTTGGGAAGCCGGGCAGGTATCGTAATATCGATTTTTCTCGATATTGCGAAGAAAAACATGGTTCTATCGGCGCTATCAAGTATAAGCGCTATTTACGCTGTGGTTCCGCTTTTGCAACCGAGGGCAACCTCCGGTTCCTGTAGTTGTTATTTTTGAGGCGTTATTTTAGGTAACTCTAAATTAACCACGATAAAGTGATGATGCTCTCATATTAATCCGGACGATCCGGCTTGATAGGAGGTCTCGATGACATTGTTTCGCGCCGCCTGCGGCGCAGCTCTGCTGGTTGCCAGCGTCGACGAGGCCGCGTTGGCCACGACGCAGAATGTCATCTTCAACGGCACGATCGCGCCCACCTGCACGCTGGTCGTTGCCACCAACGGTACGATGACGGCCAGTCCCGATCTCCAGTCCCTGAGCTCCCACAACAGCGGCGGCTCGGCTGGAACCGTGACGCTGACGACGACCGGAGGTGTGTCGCTGAGCGTCGACCCGGTCACCACCATGACGGTGCCATCCGCCGACAGCACGTCGACGACCTGGACACCCACCTACTCCGCCGCCGGCGCGCATTCCATCGTCGAGACCGGCTCGACAACCAGCATCACCACCCCCGGCGCAGATCTCGTCTCGGTTCACCTTGCCGGAACCAAGGGCGGCAGCAATCGCTTCGCCAACGGCAATTATCAGGCAACGGTAACGCTGCGCTGCGAATGACGCGAGCGAAGGAGGGGTCGTGAAACATGCTCGAATCCTGGCGACGGCGTTGGCCGTCGGATTGGCGCCCGTTGCCGCCAAGGCTCAGTCGATGTCGCCGATGCGTGGCGAGATCAACAGCTTCACCGACGTCTTTGCGGTTCGCGTCTTCCCCGCCAATCCCTACGACCGCAACATCCGGGTCGAAATTCACGTCTACGATCAGGATTTCCAGCCGGTAGATGCCAGGGTCTCTCCAAATGTCTTCCAACTGGCCTCCCAGGCCTCCCGTTCTGTCCTTGTGGTTGTGCCTTTCGGCGGCGCTGCCGAGCGTAAAGTGCGTATCTGTACCGAAAGCATCCCCTTTCCCAATCAACAGACGCAGATAAGGGCACAGATATGCGGAAAGTTTTTTGGGCGCCGCAAGTCCTGACACTGGCGCTCGCGGCTGTTTGGGCGGGTGCCTCGCCGGCCGGGGCCGAGGACGTCTACAACCTCAACCAGAACGAAAGCGGCTTCAACCTGCCCGGCGTCACCTTGCCCCAGGGCCAGGACGAGGTCCATGCCGCGGATGGCACCACTTGCCGTTCCGCCGTCTCCGGCTCCGGCGCCTATGTCGATCTCGGCGTCATCAGAGGCAACAGCCAGTCCGACAATGATGTCGCCACTTACGGCCGCGTGGTGATCCCCATCGGGCGTACGCCCAAGCGCGTCGATTGCAGCCGTCTCTACGAGCTTGAGGTCGAGCGCCTTCAGCTGGAGCTGAAGCTCCTCAAAATGGGCCTCGGCACCGACGGCCAGACGGCGAGTATTGCCGCCACCGCTCCCGCGACCGCATCACCGGGGTGGGCCAACGAAGGCTGGAGCATCAGAACCGGAAATGGCGATGGCAAGAAAAAGAAGAAGCAGTAGCCGCGCGCTGTTTGCGATGGCGGCACTTGCCGGTTCCTGCCTTCCGATGCAGGCGGCGATCATCGGCACCTGCACCATCATGGTCGGGGCGTCCGGAACGATGAAGGCCAGTCCCGCCATCAGCATACTGGGCTCCAAACAGGCAGGCGGATCGAGCGCCAGCGCCACCGTGGTGGCAAGCTCCCTGTTATGCTCAATACTCAACCTGCTTGACTGCTATTCGGTTTCGGCGCCGGCGCCTGCCGCATTCTCGTCCGCGCCGAGCGGCGGTGGCACCAACGTGACGTTCGCTTCGGTCTTCCGCCTCGATGGCTCGGGGGCCGATGTCAACGGAAGTGTGCCGCAGAGGGTTGCCAACGGCACCCACGCGATGCAGGTCGACCTCACCGCCACCAAGTCGAGCGGTATCTTTCCCGCCGGCAACTATCAGGGCACGGTCACCGTGCGCTGCGAATAAGGCCGCGACAACTCAAATCGGGCTGGACCATGCGCGTGGTCTGGCAAGCTGCGGCCTTACAGGTTAGCTTCCACGCAATCGGAACGATCTGCGTTCGCCCGGACGCACGAAGACGCTCCGGCATTTTGAATTTGCGTTGCCAGGAGGCCCTGCTTGATTATCGTCATCGGCTCGATCAACCTCGACCTTATCGCCAAGGTCGACCGCTTGCCGAGCCCCGGCGAGACGGTGGGCGGCTCGGCCTTCACCACCGCGCCCGGGGGCAAGGGCGCCAACCAGGCCCTGGCCGCCGCACGCGCCGGCGCCTCGGTGCGCATGGTCGGCGCCGTCGGCAGGGACAGCTTCGCCGCCGAGGCACTGGCATTGCTGCGCGACGGCAAGGTCGACCTGTCCGGCGTTGCCGAGACTCACGCCTCGACCGGCACGGCACTGATCATGGTCGCCGACGACGGCGAGAACATCATCGCCGTGGTGCCGGGCGCCAACGCTTCCGTGGTGCCCGGCGATCTCTCCAAGGCCTTTCTGAAAAAAGGCGACGTCGTGCTGCTGCAAAATGAGATTCCGCTGGCCACCGTCGATGCCGCCCTCGACCAGGCAAGGGCGGCCGGCGCCATCACGGTGCTCAACACAGCACCTTTCCAGGCGCAAGCAGCCGGCTTTCTCGGCAAGGCCGACTATGTCGTCGCCAACGAAACCGAGTTCGACCTGTATGGCGAAGCGCTGTCGCTGCAAGGCCGCGATCGGGCGGTGCGCATGCGCGACTTTGCCGGAAAGACCGGCCGCACCGTCGTCGTCACGCTCGGCGGCGATGGCGTGATGGCGGCGACACCGACCGAGTTCCTGGCCGTTGCTGCGCGCAAGATCGTCCCCGTCGACACGGTCGGCGCCGGCGATACGTTCTGCGGCTATTTCGCCGCCAGCCTGTCGTCGGGCCTCACGCTCGAACAGGCGCTGGCGCGCGCCGGCGCGGCCGGCTCGCTGGCCTGCCTGAAACCTGGCGCCCAACCGGCGATCCCGCTCGCCAAAGACGTCGATCAGGCGCTGCAGGAAACCCATTAAAATGCTGCGTCCTCAAACAAAACATGCCGTGCCACCGGCAGGCGACATCTGCCGCCTGTCCGCAGTCGAACTCGCCGGCGCGATCCGGGAGAGGGAGCTTTGCGTGCGCGAGGTGGTGGCGGCATTCCTCGACCGCATCGAGGCGGTCAATCCGCTGGTCAACGCCATCGTCTCCTTGCGCGATCGCGCCGATATCCTGCGCGAAGCCGATGCGGCCGATGCCAGCCCAACGCGAGCCAAAACCAACCCGCTCTTCGGCCTGCCGATGGCCATCAAGGACCTCGCCTCGACCACGGGCCTCAGGACCTCTTTCGGCTCGCCGATCTTCGCCGATTTCGTGCCGCAGGAGGACGATTTCTTCGTCGAGCGCATCCGCAATGCCGGCGCCATTATCATCGGCAAGACCAACGTCCCCGAATTCGGGCTTGGTTCCAACCACTACAACGCCGTGT
>NZ_RZPI01000248.1:0-7220 GCF_003998715.1 Mesorhizobium sp. M7A.F.Ca.CA.002.15.2.1 | reverse complement strand
CAGCCATGCCTGCGCGAAGTCGTGGCTGCAGCCGACCACGAATGTATCGCTGTCGTGCGCGGTCAAATCCTCGACCGCTTGCCTGATGGTGCCGAGACCCTCGCGGATCGCTTCGGCCAGCGTGTTGCCGGCCCCGGTGACGGCGACGCGGTTGCCTCTGCGCGTGAACAGCTCGACCGACAGCTGGCGCTCGAGATTGGCGACATGCCTGCTGACCGCCGATTGTGCGATGTTGAGCTCCTGTGCGGCCAGCGTCAGCCCGCCATGCCTGGCGGCAGCCTCGAAGACGACCATGGCGTTCAGCAGGGGAAGCGATGTCTTGAGGGTTTTCACGATCCAAACCTGCTTTCATGCCTTTTCGATATGAATGTCTATCATTTCTGTATTTGCTGCAAGCCTTTCCGCATCGCACACTCTATCGAAACGTCATTCGAACGCCAGCGAGCAGAAAGGTGTTTGCCGTGCAGGCCTACACATCGAACAGCCAGCCTATCGACAGAAGCGAGACCGTCAGGCTGATCGACCGGCAACGTCCGGACTGGTCGCTGGAACAGGCCTTCTACGCGGCCCCTGCCATCTTCGCGCTGGAACGGGACTTGTGGTTTCCGCGTCAATGGATGCTTGTCGCCCATGCCAGCGAGGTCCCAGAAAAAGGCCGCTACATCGTGCGCCAGCTTTTCGACGAGGAGATCATCGTCGTGCGCTTCGACGACGGCGAGGAGGACATCGCGGCCTACTACAATGTCTGCACCCATCGCGGCTCGCGGCTCTGCGCCAAGGATGGTCGCGGCAAGCTTCTGGTCTGCCCCTACCATGCCTGGTCGTTCAGGCTGACCGGCGAGTTGCAGTCACGGCAGGATCTACCGGAAAGCGTCGATCCGGAAGCGCTGGGACTGCACCGCGTACCCTGCAAGAGTTTCGGCGGCCTCGTGTTCTGCGGCCTTGATGCCAATTCGCTGCCCGACATCCAGCCTGTCGCGGACGGGCTGACCGGCGGCTTGCGCGAAAACGGCCTTGACCGTGCACGCATCGTCGCGCGCAAGAACTATCTCACCAAGGCGAACTGGAAGCTGGTGCTCGAGAACTTCCTCGAATGCTATCACTGCCGGCCGGCCCACCCCGAATATTACCGCGTCAACGGCCATGTCAAAGTGACCGCGACCCGCGACGCCGACAAGGCGGTCGAGTGGCAGAATGAAATCGAGGCCTGGCACAGCGTCATCGGCGATGCCGAGTTCCACAAGGGCGCGTGGCAGGCTGGCGACCTCGACACGATGCCGTTTGCCATGCACCGCAAGCCGATCGGATCCGGCCGCAACACGCTGTCCAATACAGGTGAGGGGGTCTCATGCCTGATGGGCGGCCGTCACGCCTATGATGGTGGCGAAAGCGGCTTCCGCCTCGGACGCCTGTCGTTTGCAAGTGCTGCCAATGATTATGTCACGCTGTTCCAGATGATACCGCGCAGCGCCACGGAAACCGACGTCATTCTGACCTGGCTCGTCGACAAGGACGCCGATGGCGACATCGACGCCGATGCGATCAGCTGGATGTGGGACGTCACCACGGTGCAGGACAAGAAGATCACCGAGGACAATGCCGACGGCATCATGTCGCGCGCCTACCGGCCGGGTCCCTATACGCCGCTGGAAAGCCAGACCTCGTTCTTCGTGCAGACCTATCTGTCAGAACTGCGTTCGCTGATCACCGGCACGCGCGGCGCACCGATCAGCCAATGGTCTGCGCCGAAGGAACTTTTCGCCTCGCCGAAAGCGGCGAGTTGCAACGCGCGCCTCTGACCCGCAGCCGAAGATGCCTCTTTGAGGCGTCGCGTTCCGATGCCATATGAAGGTGGCCGACGGAATGTTGCGGGAGAGGTGGTCATGACCAAAGGTTCGGATCTGTTCGTCGCGGCCCTCGAGAACGAAGGGGTCGAGCGGATTTTCGGCATTCCGGGCGAAGAAAATCTCGATATCGTCGAATCCATCCGCCGCTCCTCGATCCAGCTGATCCTGACCCGCCACGAGCAGGCAGCCGCTTTCATGGCCGCCACCTATGGCAGGCTTACCGGCAAGCCGGGTGTGTGCATCACCACGCTTGGCCCGGGCGCGCTCAACCTTTCGACCGGTTCGGCCTATGCGCTGCTCGGCGCGATGCCGATGATCATGATCACCGGCCAGAAAGGCATCCTGTCATCCCGGCAGGCGCGCTTCCAGATCGTCGACATCGTCGCGGCGATGAAGCCGCTGACCAAGCTGTCGCGTCAGATCGTTTCGCCGAAGATGATCCCCTCGTTGGTTCGCGAAGCTTTCCGTGTCGCCCAGGAAGAGCGTCCCGGCCCCGTACATCTTGAATTGCCGGAAGACATTGCGGCGGCCGAGTGTGAACCGGTAGCACTCGTGCCAACGCATCCGGTCGAACTGCCGCTGGCCAGCCCGGGCGCGCTTGATCGCGCCGCCCGTATGATCATGGAAGCCAGGCGTCCGCTGCTGATGTTTGGTGCGGCGGCGTCGCGACCGCGCGTGACTCCCGATGTCGCCCAGTTCGTGCTGCGGACGCAAATTCCCTATTTCACCACGCAGATGGGCAAGGGCACCGTGCCTGGCGGCACGGAGCTCTATATGGGAACGGCAGCCCTTTCGGAGCGCGACTATGTGCACGAGGCCATCGAACAGGCCGATCTGATCATCACCGTCGGTCACGACACGGTAGAGAAGCCGCCCTTCATCATGGGGGCGAAGGGGCCGAAGGTCATTCATGTCGGCTACCATTCAGCCGATGTCGAGCAGGTCTATTTCCCGCAAGCCGAAATCGTCGGCGACCTCGGTCCTTCGCTGGCGCTGCTGGCCGACCGCATCGAGGGCAAGGTCCCCAATGCACAGGCCTTGCTGCCGCTGCGGGAAGGCATTCTGAGCCGCATCGCCGCGCGCGCCACCGAAGATCGCTTCACGCCGCAGCGCATCGTGCATGACGTGCGCGCCGTGATGCCGGCGGATGGGATTCTTGCCCTCGACAACGGCATGTACAAGATCTGGTTCGCGCGCAACTACCGCACCCGCATGGCAAACACGATCCTGCTCGACAATGCGCTGGCCACGATGGGCGCGGGCTTGCCGTCGGCGATGATGGCGGCACTGCTCTATCCGCAGCGCCGTGTCATGGCCATCTGTGGCGATGGCGGCTTCATGATGAACAGCCAGGAACTGGAGACCGCCGTCAGGCTCAAGCTCAATCTCGTCGTCCTGCTGCTCGAAGACCATGCCTATGGCATGATCCGCTGGAAGCAGGCGGTCGACGAATTTCCGGATTTCGGCATGACCTTCGGCAATCCCGACTTCGTCAGATATGCCGAGGCCTACGGAGCCAAGGGGACAAGAGTTGGCGAGATCGCCGATTTGCGGCAGGCGCTGGAACGGGCCTTCACCGGCGGCGGCGTGCACCTCGTCGTCGTGCCCATCGACTATCCCGAAAACACCAGGGTGCTTGTCGACGAATTGCGCGAGCGGCTGCCTGCGCCGCAAGCGAGCTGACGGCGGCAAAGCCGCCGTCAGGATTACCTGGAGCTGTTGCCGAAGCGCCTACAGTTTGCAGTAAGGGGTGGCCGGCGCGATCGTCCCGAAATCCTTGGCGATCTCATAGCTGATGCCGTCTGCGGCCGCCTTGCCGACATAGGAATGGCAGAGCGTGTGGTTGTTGCTGGCATCGACCCGGATCTTGCCTTGCGGCGCGTCGAACTCGATCGTCGGCAGCGCCTTGAGCACATCATCGTCCTTCAGCGATCCGGCCTTCTCGGCGGCCAGGGCGTAGAGATGCAGGCCGTTGTAGCCGGCTTCGCCGATGCCGTTGACCATCTTCTCCTTGCCGAACTTCTCGCGGAAGCTCGCGATGAACTTCTTGTTGACCGGATTGTCGAGCGCCATCCAGTAAGGCTGCGGTGCGTAGGTGCCGGCCGCGACGCCGGGCGGCAGCGCGTCCTTGTTGAAGACCTCGTCGAGCGGTGCGATCAGCGGCTGCTTGATATCGAAGCTGCGATACTGCTTGAGCTGGGTGACGGCGTCGTTGCCGACCACCATCGACCAGACGACATCGGGCTTCAGCGACTTGATCTTCTGGAAGGCCGGGCCGAAATCCGTGGTGCCGAACGGATAGTAGTCGGCGCCGATGATCTTGCCGCCGGCCTTTTCGTAAGCCGCCGTGATCGCCTCGGTCATCTTCTGCGGCCAGGCATAGTCGGAGGCCATGACGTAGATGGTCTTGCCGAGGGTCTCGGCCACCCACGGCATCATCGGGTCGACCTGCTGCATCGGGATCGGGCCGGTGGCGACGAAGTAGCGGTTGCATTCGCCGCCCTCGAAATTGGTTGGGTAGAAGAACAGCTTCTTGGCCTTCGAGGTCACCGACAGCGTAGCACTTCGCTCCGGCGAAATGATCGTGCCCATGACCACGTCGACCTTGTCTTCGTTGATGAGCTTGCGCGCCTTGTCGATGGAACCCTTGGTCGTGGTCTGGTTGTCCTCGATGAACAACTCGACCTGGCGCCCGCCAATGCCATTGGCGGCGTTCAGTTCGGCGGCGGCGAGCTTGTAGCAATTGAGCAGCGTCTCGCCGAGGATCGCCTGCAGCCCGGTGATCGGGATCGACAGGCCGACCTTGACGGTGTCGGCGGCGCGCAGGACCGACGGCGCACCGACCATGGCGAAAGCGGCCGCGGCGCCGCCGGATTTCAAGACAGTTCTTCTGCTTATCATTGTTGTGTTCCCTTCCAGTCCCAGGCGCGCCCCATGCACGCCTTACAAGTCAACAAGCTCCCAGGCGCGCTTCAGGCGCGCCTTATAGGGCCAACAGATCCTTCAGCAGGGTCTCGTCGGCGAACGCCTCCGGCGCGCCTTCATGGACGATCCTGCCCTTCTCCATCACCAGGCAGCGGTCCGATGCCTTGAGAACGAGATCGAGATTCTGCTCGACCAGCACGATCGCGATGCTGCGTTTGCGCGCGATGCGCGGCACCAGCTCGGCGATCGACTGCACGATGTTCGGCTGTATGCCTTCCGAAGGCTCATCGAGCAGCAGCACCGACGGCAGGCCGCAGAGCGCGCGGCCGATCGCCAGCATCTGCTGCTGGCCGCCCGAAAGCGTGCCGGCGACCTGCGCTTCGCGCTCGCGCAGGATCGGAAAATAGCCGAAGATGTCGGCCGAAATGCCGCCGTCGCCACGGTCCTTGGCAGCGCGGGTGCCGACCTCCAGGTTTTGCCGCACCGTCAGCTGGTTGAAGATCCCGCGCCCCTGCGGCACATGCGCAATGCCTGCCCGCGCGCGGCGGAAGGCCGGCGCGTTCGTGAGGTCCTTGTCACCGAGAACCACCGCGCCACCGCTCGCTCGCAAGCCGCCGGCGATGACGCGCAGCAGCGTCGTCTTGCCGGCGCCGTTACGGCCGAGCAGGCCGACGACTTCGCCTGGCGCGACACTGAGGTCGATGCCGTTCAGCACCGGGAGCGGGCCGTAGCCGGCTGACACCGCCATTGTCCGCAGCATGATCAGCGCCTCCCCAGATAGACATCGCGGACCATTTCGTCGGTCTCGATGTCATGGAAAGGACCGCTGCGCAGGCGGCGTCCCTGATGCAGCACCAGCGTCTCGCAGTTCAGCGCCCGTACGAAGCGGATATCGTGTTCGACGGCGACGATCGAGAACTCGCCCTTTAGGCGTAGCAGCATATCGGCCGTCGCCAGCGTCTCCTGCGGCGTCATGCCGGCGGTGGGTTCGTCGAGCAAAAGCAACCGCGGCTCGATTGCCAGCGCCATGCCGATCTCCAGCCATTGCTTCTGGCCATGCGCGAGTTCGCCGGCCGGTGTGGCGGCGCGATTGCTCAGCGCGACCAATTCCAGCAATTCGCCAACCGGGCGCACAGGCGAGGGCGCCCCCCAGCGGGCGACCTTCACATTGTCTTCCACCGAGAGGCTCGGGAAGACGGACGGGATCTGGAACTTGCGCGCGATGCCGAGCCGGGCGATGCGATGCAGCGGCAGGCCGGCTATGTCGTGGCCGAGGAAGCGCACGCTGCCGCTGGTCGGGCGCAGCGTACCGGTCAACACATTGAGGAAGGTGCTTTTGCCGGCGCCGTTCGGGCCGATGATGCAGCAGAGTTCCTTGTCGCGTACAGTGAGGTTCAGGGCCTCCAGCGCCTGCAGCCCGCCAAAGCGGATGCCGACATTTTCGGCCTGGAGCAGGATGTCGCTCATTGTGCGCGCCTCCCGCCTTTGAACAGGGCTTTCAGTCGCGCGTAGATCGACAGGATGCCGTCCGGCAGGACGAAGACGATGATGACGAAGACACAGCCGAGCAATAGCGGCCACAGGCTCGGGTTGAAACTGCTGATCGTCTGCTGCGCACGCTGGATGAAGATGGCGCCGAGCACCGGCCCCAGCAGCGTGCCGCGCCCGCCGACCGCCACCCAGACGATGACTTCCGTCGACAGAAGCAGTCCGGACAGATCCGGTGCCACCAACCCCGCCATGCAGACATAGAGCGCGCCGGCAAGGCCGGCGATCGCCGCCGACAGGACGAAGGTGACGAGCAGCCGCAACGGCGCATTGTGGCCGAGCGCTGCTGCCCGGACTTCATTGTCCTGTATGGCGGTCAGCACCGTACCCCAGCGGCCACGGCTGATCGACCACAGCGCCAGCACGGTCACCGCGACGATGGCCGAGACGAAGATGTAGCTGGGCAGGTCCTGGCTGAGATCGACGTGCAGCCCGCCGACATCGAAGGCAATCGGCGGAATGCCGATCAGCCCGCTGTCGCCGCCGGTGACCGAGCTCCAGGAGACCGCCGCCTGCTGGCAGATGACGCCCATGGCCAGCGTGACGATGGTGAAATAGCTGCCACGGATGCCGCCGAAAAACAGGAAGTAGCCGATGATGGCGGAGACCAAGGCCGCACCGGCCACCGCACCGATGATGCCAAGCAGGCTGGCGAAGGAGATCGCATCGTTGAGCGTGATCAGCGCCATGATGTAGCCGCCGATGCCGAAAAACGCAGCGTGGCCGAAACACAGGATTCCAGTGCGGCCCCAGAAGAAGTCGAGGCTCGCGGCGAACAGGCCGAAGATCAGCGCGTCGCGGATCACGGTCAGCTGATACCCGCCGACAAAGAACGGATAGATGATCGCGAGCGCCACGCAGGCGGCGAAGATCAGCAGCCAGTTGCGGTCGCGGGCGATC
>NZ_RZPI01000247.1:0-7227 GCF_003998715.1 Mesorhizobium sp. M7A.F.Ca.CA.002.15.2.1 | reverse complement strand
GTTCCAGCGACTCCTTGGGCGGCAGTGCGATGCGCACGGCCAAGGCCACAGCCAACGTCGCTGCCGGCGCGGTCATGGTCGCCGCCCGAGGTGCTGCGTCGCTCGCCGCTTCCGTCATGGGCAAAGGCGGTTCGAAAGCCAAAGCGAAGGCGAAATAGCCGCGCTTCGGAGGCTGGTTTTTCTATCCCTTGGCCGGGATGGTCAGGCCTTTTTGCACCGCCGGCCGCGCCAGGCCGCGCTCCAGCCATGTTCCCAGATGGGCGAAATCGTCAAAGCCGACGAGTTCGCGTGCTTCGTAGAATCCGATCAGGTTGCGCACCCAACCGAGCAGCGAGATGTCGGCGATGGTGTAGTCATTGCCCATGATCCACTTGCGCCCCTTCAGCCGGCCGTCGAGCACGCCGAGCAGTCGCTTTGACTCGTCGCGATAGCGCTCCAGAGGGCGTTTGTCGGCGATTTCGCGGCCGGCGAATTTGTGGAAGAAGCCGACCTGGCCGAACATTGGCCCGACCGAGGCCATCTGGAAGAACACCCACTGGATGGTCTCGTAGCGGCGCGCGCCATCAATGGGCATGAGCAGGCCGGTCTTTTCAGCAAGGTAGAGCAGGATGGCGCCGGATTCGAACAGGCCGATCGGCTGGCCGTCCGGGCCGTTGGGATCGATGATCGCCGGTATCTTGCCGTTGGGATTGAGCGACAGGAATTCCGGTGTCCAGCTTTCGTTCTGGCCGATGTTGACCCAATGCGGCTCGTAAGGAAGGCCGAGTTCCTCCAGGGCGATCGATATCTTCACCCCGTTCGGCGTTGTCGCCGAATAGAGCTGGAGCTGGTCCGGATGCTTGGCCGGCCAACGCGTTGCGATCGGAAAGGCGGACAGGTCTGCCATGGAAACTCCTGGATGAGGATTCGCGCCGAGCGGCGCGGTTTTGGCGGGTCGGCCAAGGATTAGACGCGGCGCACGGCACGATCAATATGGCGGCGAAGGGTTTCATCGTGCACGGACAGTCAACGGAATGGCCTGCCTGGGGCAGATCCGCCCGCCCCTTAGATCAGGCAGCCTTGAAGGCCAGCACGGCATTGGTGCCGCCGAACGCGAAGCCGTTGCTGATCGCGGCGCGCACCTTGCGCTCGCGCGGCACATTCGGCGTGACGTCGAGGTCGCAATCGGGATCGGCCTCACGAAAATTGGCCGTCGGCGGCACGATGCCTTCGCGGATCGCCATCACGCAGGCGATCATCTCCAGCGCACCCGATGCGCCGAGGCAATGGGCGTGCATCGACTTGGTCGACGACACCGAAAGCTTGTAGGCATGGTCGCCGAAGACGCGCTTGATCGCTGCCGTCTCGATCTGGTCGTTGGCCTTGGTGCCGGTGCCATGGGCATTGAGGTAGTCGACATCCTCGGGATTGAAGCCGGCATCGGCCAGGCAGGCGCGCATGGCCGCCGTCGGCCCTTCGACGGTCGGCGCGACAATGTCGGAGGCGTCGGCGGAGAGGCCGGCGCCGGCGACCTCGGCAAGGATGGTGGCGCCGCGCGCCATGGCGTGCTCATACGTCTCCAGGACCGCCATGCCGGCGCCCTCGCCGAGTGACAGTCCCTGGCGGTCGGCCGAGAATGGCCGGCAGGTGTCGGGCGCCAGCACGCGCAGTGCTTCCCAGCCCTTCAGGATGCCCCAGACCAGCGGCGCATCGGTGCCGCCGGCGACCATCACATCGGCGCGGCCAAGTCTGATCTGGTCGACAGCCGAGGCGATGGCGTGGTTGGACGACGAACAGGCCGAGGTGACGCCGAAGACCGGGCCGCGCAGGCCCAGATTCATGCTGACATGGCCAGAGGCCGCGCTTGGCATGACCTTTGGCACGGTGAAGATGCCAGCGCGGTTCTTGCCCTCGACCAGTATGGCGCGATAGCTCTCTTCGATCGCCTCCCAGCCGCAGACGCCGACGCCGACGACGGTGCCCATCCGATAGGTGGTGGCTTCAGTCGAGACCAGGCCGGCGTGCTGCATGGCTTCCCTGGCTGCGATCGTCGCCAGCAGGCTGAAGCGGTCCATCGACACGGTCTGCTTGCGGTCGATGCCGTGATCGGGAAGCGTCTTGATTTCGCAGCCGACCTTGACCTTCAGATCATGCAGTTGGGGACTTGTGATCTGGCCGATGGCCGAGCGGCCGGCGCGCATCTCGTTCCAGATCGCGGGCGCGCTGGTGCCGAGCCCGCAAATGCCGCCCATGCCGGTGATGACAACGCGCTGCCGCATTCAGTTCAGGCTTTTTTCGCGATCAGCGCGCGCACAGCTTCGACCATGTCGCCGACGTTCTTCAGATTGCTCCAGGCGTCGACCGTGTTCATCTCGATCTCGATGCCATACTCTTCCTCAAGATCGAAGATAATCTCCGTCAGCTCGAGCGAATGGATGCCAAGCGAGGTCAATTCGGTGGTGGTGGTGATTTCTTCGCCGCCCGGCTCGGCATGAGCCTTGATCTTCGCGATGATATCCGTTGCCAGCTGGTCGGCCATTCGGTTCCTTCCCCACTATCTCGCGTTTCCCGACGCCGACTGAGCAGCGCCCCTTTTTCTCCTGGTATCAAGCCGCCGTCGTCGTTTAATACCCCCGCCAAGCGCAGCATGACCGTACCAAGGTGGTTCCCTCTATAGAAACCGAAACGTTGTCAAGCAACAAGCTATATCGAACTCCATATCGACAAAGCCGCCGGAGTGCTTAACGTGCAGGCATGGATATGGGCGAACATGGCGGGATTTCGACGCAGCGCGTTGCGGGCGTGGCGCGGCTTTCCTGCGCGCTTGGCGAGGGCCGCACGCGCCTGCGGCGCCTCTATCAGGACGGCGCCGCCAAGATAAGAATGCCGGCCGTCTCGGCCGATCCGCTCGAAGCGGTGCTGATCAACACCGCCGGCGGAATGACGGGCGGCGACCGTATCGCCTGGGACGTGGATGTCGGCGCGGCCGCTTCGGCATCGATCACCACGCAGGCCTGCGAGAAGATCTACCGGGCGGCATCCGACCATGCCGAAGTGCGGGTCAATTTGTCGGTAGGCGAAAACGGCCGCATCGCCTGGCTGCCGCAGGAAACCATCGTCTTCGACAGGGCGGCCTTTGCCCGTACGCTCAACGTCGAGCTTGCCGTCGGCGCCGAGGCGCTGGTGCTGGAAGCCGCCGTCTTCGGCCGCCTGGCGATGGGCGAACGCGCCACGCAGGGCAACTTCCATGACCGCTGGCGTGTGCGTCAGGATGGCGCCCTCGTTCATGCCGAGGATTTCCGCATCGGGCCCGATATCGCCGCAACGCTCGATCGCCCGGCGGTTGCCGGCGGCGCGATCGCGGTGGCGACATTGCTTCTGGTGTCGCCGCGCGCCGAAGCCCTGCTCGATCCGGTTCTGGAGATCGTCGGCGACCAGGGCAGCGCCAGCGCCTGGTGCGTGAAGAAATCTGGCAAGCTTCTTGCGAGGCTCTACGCCGGGGATGGCTACCGACTGCGCCAGCGGCTGGTTCCACTCGTCGAATTGCTCAACGGAAGGGCGGGGTTGCCCAAATTATGGTCACTATAGGCCTGCCTCTACCAATCCAGGGAAACGCATGAACCTGACGCCGAGGGAAAAGGACAAGCTGCTGATCGCCATGGCGGCGATGGTGGCGCGCAAGCGGCTCGAACGCGGCGTCAAGCTCAACCATCCGGAAGCGATTGCGCTGATCACCGATTTCGTCGTCGAAGGCGCCCGCGACGGCCGTCCGGTCGCCGAACTGATGGAAGCCGGCGCTCATGTCGTCAGCCGCGCGCAAGTCATGGAAGGCATCGCCGAGATGATCCATGACGTGCAGGTCGAGGCGACGTTTCCCGACGGCACCAAGCTGGTGACCGTGCACGAACCGATCCGTTGAGGAGGACAGGATGCTGGAGCTGCGTCCCAACTGCGAATGCTGCGACAAGGACCTGCCGCCCGAGGCGACGGATGCGCTGATCTGCACCTTCGAGTGCACCTTTTGCGCCGGATGCGTGGAACAGGTGTTGGGCGGCATCTGCCCCAATTGCGGTGGTGGTTTTTCGGCGCGGCCGATCCGCCCGGCAGCGATGCTGAAGAAATATCCTGCGTCGAGCAAACGCGTACTCAAGGCCGAAGGCTGCGGCCCCCGCAAGGCGGCGTGAACACCAGACCGAGCAAAACGAAAGGCAAACAGAATGATATCCGCCAAACGCCTCTGCCTGTCGGCGATCCTGCTGCTGGCCGCCGCCCTGCCGGCCTATGCCCATGTCGGCCTGGGCACCACCTCCTCCTTCACGGCCGGCTTCATGCACCCGCTCTCCGGCCTCGATCACATGACGGTGATGATCGCGGTCGGGCTGTGGGCGGCGCTCAAGGGCGGCAAGGCGGTTCTTGCCTGGCCGGCTGCCTTTGTCGGCGTCATGGTGGTCGGCGGCGCGCTGGGCATGCTGCATATGCCGCTGCCCTTCGTCGAACCGGGCATACTGGCATCGGTCGTGACACTCGGACTGCTGGTGGCGCTGGCGATCGATCTGCCGGTCTCGGCCGGCGTCGCCATCATCGGCCTGTTCGCACTTTTCCACGGCCACGCGCATGGCACCGAGGTGCCGGAGAATGCCGGCGGGCTTGAATACATGGCCGGCTTTGCCACCGCCACGCTGTTGCTGCATGCCACCGGCATCGCCACCGGTCTCGGTCTCGGCATCCGGTTTCGTGGCCTGGCCCGCGCTGCCGGTGCCGCCTGCGCGGCGATCGGCATCGGTCTCGCCTTCGGCATCGTGTGAGGGTGACCATGATCCCCGGTGAAATCATCACGGTGGGCGGCGACATCGAGCTCAACAAGGGCCTGCAGACCGTCACCCTGAAAGTCGCCAACAGCGGCGACCGGCCGATCCAGGTCGGCAGCCACTACCATTTCTTCGAGACCAATGAGGGGCTGAAATTCGACCGTGAGCGCGCCAGGGGCATGCGCCTCGACATTGCCGCGGGCACGGCCATGCGCTTCGAGCCGGGCCAGGAGCGCGACGTCACGCTGGTGCCGCTCGGCGGCAAGCGCGAGGTCTACGGATTTCAGCAGAAGGTGATGGGCAAGCTGTGAGATCTTCCGGCGCGCTCAGCTCAGTTCGATGGCTTGGCCGCGGCGTAGATGACGATCTTTCCGGGATTGTCGAATTCGACGGCGAGGACATCCTGCGCCTGCACGCGCCGCGATTCGATGGCGTTGAACAGCAGCGCGTTGGCCTCGATCTCCTTGCGCAGCTCCGTAATGTCGTCCTGATGCTGCTTGACCTTGGCCTCGATCTCCGGCGGCGGGCCGCCTTCGCTGCGCGCGGCATCGGTGAGGAACACGATGTCGACCTTGTCGAGCTTGGATGTCTTGCGCACCGTGCCGATGTTTTCACGCGTGCGGTCGATCGCCGTGTTGACGTTGCCGGCCTCAGTGTTGGCCTTGGCCTCTTCCTGCTTGACCTGCGAGCCGACGATGCGATTGACGGTCTCCGTGCTTTCCAGTCCTTGCGCCTTCAGTCCGGCAGCAGCACCAGCCGCCGCCAGGAACGTCATGGCGGCGACTGCCTGCATTCTGGTCGAGAAAGAAGTGATCGCCATCGCTCGCTCCTGAGAGAAATCGTTTCGGGGCGCGGGTTAGCGCGAAAAGAACAAAACGAATCCCGCCCGGCGAAGGTTCCTTTCCCGATGCGGCCGGCCGGCCGGATGCCGGCCCGCCATGCCGTGGCGTCAGCTCGCCTTCTTGGTGATCAGGGTCAGTGCGCCATTGGGTTCCATACTGGCTGCGACCACCTGCGCCGAGGTCATTCCCTTGGCCTCGAGCGCCGACTTGACCTTGGGTGTGGCGTCGATCGAGCTGCGCAGTTTCTTCAAGCCGTCATCGCCGCGCTGGGCGATCACCTGGTTGACCTGCGTCTGGGTGTCCTTTGGCAACTCGGTGATGTCGACGATGTTGACGCTCTGGATCGTCGGCACCGCGGGCTGAGCCTGGGGCGTGGCTGGAGCAGGCGTTGCCGGCGCCGGAGCGGGCTGTGGCGCGGGTTGCTCCTGGGCACTGGCGGCGCCCGCCAGCATCAGGCTGGCGGCGGCGGCAAGAACTATCGTTTTGCGCATGGATTTTCCTTTCCATCGATTGGCAAACGGTCGGTCTGGGGTGACGCCCTAACCTCAACCGCCAAATGGGATCAGAAGGTGTCGCCCAGCAGGTCATTGCGTGACCATAGGATGGCAGCAATGTGCAGCCGCGCTTCAATCCAACCGCATTTCGGCAAACCGCATTTCGGGAGCAATCGCTGATGGCCAGAATTACCCGCGCCGCCTACGCGCAGATGTACGGCCCGACGGTCGGCGACAGAGTACGGCTTGCCGACACCGAACTGTTCATCGAGGTCGAGAAGGATCTCACCATCCATGGCGAAGAGGTGAAATTCGGCGGCGGCAAGGTGATCCGCGACGGCATGGGCCAGAGCCAGGTTTCCAGGGCGCAAGGCGCCGTCGATACCGTGATCACCAACGCGCTGGTGATCGATGCCAGTGCAGGCATCTTCAAGGCCGATGTCGGGCTTCGCGACGGGCGCATCGCGGCCATCGGCAAGGCCGGCAATCCGGACACGCAGGATGGCGTCACCATCATCATCGGCCCCGGCACCGAGATCATCGCCGGCGAAGGCAAGATCCTGACATCAGGCGGCTTCGACGCGCATATCCACTTCATCTGCCCGCAGCAGATCGAGGAAGCGCTGATGTCAGGCATCACCACCATGCTCGGCGGCGGCACGGGCCCGGCGCACGGCACGCTGGCCACCACCTGCACGCCGGGGCCATGGCACATGGCCCGCATGATCCAGTCCTTCGACGCCTTTCCGATGAACATCGGCCTGTCGGGCAAGGGCAATGCCTCGCTGCCCGCCGCGCTCGAGGAAATGGTGCTGGGCGGCGCCTGCTCGCTGAAGCTGCACGAGGACTGGGGCACGACGCCGGCGGCCATCGATTGCTGCCTGTCGGTCGCCGACGATTACGACGTGCAGGTGATGATCCACACCGACACACTGAACGAATCCGGCTTTGTCGAGAACACGGTCGCCGCCATCAAGGGCCGCACCATCCACGCCTTCCACACCGAGGGCGCCGGCGGCGGCCACGCGCCCGACATCATCAAGGTCTGCGGCCTGCCCAACGTCATCCCGTCCTCGACCAATCCGACGCGGCCCTACACGGTCA
>NZ_RZPI01000246.1:0-7288 GCF_003998715.1 Mesorhizobium sp. M7A.F.Ca.CA.002.15.2.1 | reverse complement strand
GCACCACGCGGCTTGTCGCCGAAGCCACCGCGCGGTTTGTCGCCGAAATTGCCGCGCGGCTTGTCGCCAAAGCTGCGTTCGGGACGCGGGGCGCGTTCGCCAAAACTCTTCTCAGCGTTTCTGTCGGGGCTTGTCGACAGTTTGCCCAGAGCCTCATCGCGGCTGCCTTCGCGGCGCTTGCGATTCTTGATCAACCCGCCCTCGCCGATCGGGCGGCGCTCGCCATCGCGGGTGAATTTCGGCCGTTCCGGCTCCGGCTCGCGAACTTCGGTGCGCCGCACCGGCTTGTTGGAAAACGGCTTGGGGACATCGGCGTCGAAATTGGCGCCGGATTCCTCGACCAGGCGCTCGCCAAGCTGGTCGCGCAACACCCTGCCCTTGATTTCCAGCACATGGCCCTCGGCGAGGTCATCGAGTTGGAACGGCCCGTAGGAGATACGGATCAGCCGCGTCACGTCGAGGCCGAGCGAACCCAGGATGTTCCTGACTTCGCGGTTCTTGCCCTCGCGCAGGCCGATCGTCAGCCAGGCATTGGTGCCTTGCTCGCGATCGAGCGTCGCTTCGATGGCGCCGTAAAAGACGCCGTCGACGGCGATGCCTTCGCGCAGGCCGGCAAGCGCGCTTTCCTCGACCTTGCCGTGGACGCGCACGCGGTAGCGGCGCAGCCAGCCGGTGGCCGGCAGTTCGAGCACGCGCGACAGGCCGCCATCATTGGTGAGCAGCAGCAGGCCTTCGGTGTTGATGTCGAGCCGGCCGATGGTCATCAGCCGTGGCAATTCAGCCGGCAGCACGTCGAAGACGGTCTTGCGGCCCTCGGGATCGCGGTTGGTGGTGACGACGCCGGCCGGCTTGTGGAACAGGAACAGCCTTGTGCGCTCGATCGGCGGGATTTCCATACCGTCGAGATGGATGATGTCATCAGGCATCACGTTGAAGGCCGGTGAAGTCAGAGCGCGACCATTGACCTTTACGCGGCCGGCGGCAATCAGCTCCTCGGCATCGCGGCGCGAGGCGAGGCCGGCGCGGGCCAGCCGCTTGGCGATGCGCTCGCCTGCCTCTTCCGCAGCCTCGGCGGGACGCGGGCGTGGCTTGAAGCTGCCGCCTGACGCGCCTTGCGGCCGATCGTTGAAATCCCGCTTCGGGCGATCGCTGAAGTCACGCTTTGGGCGATCGACGGCGTCACGCGGGGCGCGGTCACTGAAATCGCGCTTGGGACGGTCGAAGCGCTTTTCGCCGCCCGCTGCCGCCGCAGCCGGCCGGTCGCCCCGCGGTGCATAGGGTTTGCGTGGCCCTTCGCGCTTCTCGTAGGGCTTGCGCTCGCCTTCAGCGGCCACCGGGCGGTCGCCGCGCGGCGCATAGGGCTTGCGTGGCCCCTCGCGCTTTTCATACGGTTTGCGCTCGCCTTCTGCGGCCATTGGACGATCGCCGCGCGGTGCGTAGGGCTTGCGCGGTCCTTCGCGCTTTTCATAGGGCTTGTGCTCGCCTTCGGCGGCCATTGGGCGATCGCCGCGCGGTGCATAGGGCTTGCGCGGCCCCTCGCGTTTCTCAAAAGGCTTGCCTTCGGGACGCGGGCCTTTGCTGAAAGGCTTGTCGCCGCCCTTGAAATCGCGCTTCGGCCGCTCGCCATCGGCAGCCATCGGCCGGTCGCCACGCGGTGCGTAAGGTTTCTTGGCGCCAAAGGACGGTTTGCCGCCCTTGCCCGCGGCGCCATCGCGGCTGCGCGGTCCCGCGGCTTTCGGCCCACTCTTGGCCGGCCCCTTCCTGGGTCGGAATTTCTTGTCGTTGTCGTCCATGTGGCCTTTATCCGTTTGCGCTGCTACAGCGTGGCGCATCCTTTCGGGCGCGCAACGAACGCTGTAGCACTTTTGATGTGGCGCATGATCATTTTCGAAAACCGAGTCCCGATTTTCGATGTCATGCGCTCCATAACAGGATCACCGTCAGGTGGCGAGGAGATAATCGGAGTGGAAATCGCGTGAAGCGGCCCGATTTCATGGCGCTGGCGCTGAAGGAGGCCGAAGCTGCCGCCTTGCGAGGCGAAGTGCCGGTCGGCGCCGTCATCGCCAACGGCGCTGGTGTTGTCGCCAGCGCCGGCAACCGCACACGCGAACTTGCCGACCCGACCGCGCATGCCGAGATGCTGGTCATCCGCGAAGCCTGCCGCAAACTGTCGGCCGAGCGGCTGACCGGGCACGATCTCTATGTGACGCTGGAGCCTTGCGCCATGTGCGCCGGCGCCATTTCCTTCGCCCGGCTGCGCCGGCTTTATTTCGGCGCCGCCGACGACAAGGGCGGCGCTGTGGTCAATGGCGTGCGCTTCTTCGCCTCGCCGACCTGCCACCACGCGCCCGACATCTATCCGGGCATGGGCGAGACCGAAGCAGGCCTGCTGCTTAAAGGATTTTTTCGGGAGCGGCGCGGCTGAAGCGGGCGCTACGCCCGGCGACACAATTCGGTGTTCTTACAGCCAATCGAACCAGCCGCTGCCCTTCTTGCCTTCCGCCTCTTTCTTGAGACGGCGTTCCTTCTTGTACTCGTCCTCGCCAAGCTCGTTCTGCGGCGCGGTGCCGGCCGCGACACGATACTGCACTGGAGGCTCGCTCAGATATTTGCGGGTGTTCGGATCGCCCTGCTTGCTGTCGGCGAGGCGACGCTGGATCTCGGCGGCACGGCCTTTGTCGGAATCGGCCGGTGTCCATGCCGGCGGGTGGCTCGAGCCTGACTCCGCCATCGCCCTTTTCACCGAGGCCGGATCGGTTTGCACGTCGTCGACGATCTCCGACTGATAGGCCGGGTCGTTCTGATGGGCGGTGGCATCGGCCCGCAAGCGGGCGCGGCGCTGCTCGGGCGATTCGGGCCATTCGGCGCTCGCCGTCTCGATGCTGTCCTGCGGGGCCGGCAGCGCTTCCTTCTGGCCGGGCGCCGGCTTTACAAGCGTCGGACGCGGCTTGTAGTCGATCTGTTCCTTGCGCTTCGGCGCAAATGAAAAGGCGCCTGAAATATCGCCGGCCAGCTGTTCGCCGGCGGTCTTGTCGGTGCCGTAGGTCGGAGAGCCCATGCAGCCGGACAAAGCGAGGCCCGACGCGACAAGCGGCGCCAGCAGCGCCAGGCGCGCATTATATCTCTCGGTCATGCCAAAAAGTCCCACTCTAGACAGCCTCTCGATTGCCACCAGCCTCGTGGCCGGTCCCCATCGTCCAAGCACTTGCGACGGAAATCCGGCGACAATTTGTCTTCCGGAGTTTCGCGTGTTTACCTCAACCACTCGTTAAGGGCAACGCGCGGGCGGTTTTCACCCGCCCGGCGTGGCATTTGTGCACCGATCAAGCTGGCCGGCCTGTCAAAGCCGGCCAAGCGCCTTCAATTCATGCAGCACCGCCGCATCCCTGGCCGAAACATCCGGGAATTCCGGATCCTGGCCGACATCGGCGGTGTAGCGCCATGAGCGTGCGCATTTTAACAGGCCGCGATCCTCGGCCTTCTCGACCACCACGGCGACACCCCTGACGTCGTCGATCGCGAAGGCACCAGCCGGTGCCTCGCCATGCGCGATGACCAGATCGCTGGTGATCGCCATCTCGGCCATGTCGACATCTGAAATCGCCGCTTCGAGCGCTGCATCGTTGATGGTGACGACCGGCACCGCTTCCAGCGACGATCCGATCACCTTCTGGGCGCGCGCGATCTCCAGCGCGCCGGTGACGACGCGCCGCACCTGCCGCACCTGGCGCCACTTTTCCGCCAACGCCTCGTTCTGCCAGTCCGCCGGGATTTGCGGGAACTGGTCGAGATGCACCGAGACCGCGTCGGGATGACGATCGAGCCAGGCCTCCTCCATGGTGAAGGGCAGCATCGGCGCCAGCCATTTCACCAGGCAATCGAAGAGATGGCGCACCACCTGCACCGAAGCCTTGCGCTTCAGGCTCGACGGCGCGTCGCAGTAGAGCGCGTCCTTGCGGATGTCGAAATAGAACGCCGACAGCTCGACCACCATGAAATCGAGCAGCATGCGGGTGATGCGCTTGAACTCGAAAGCGTCGTAGCCCGAGCGCACGACCTCATCGAGCTCGGCCAGCCGGTGCAGCATCAGCCGCTCCAGCTCCGGCATCTTCTCCAGCGGCACCTCTTCGCCATCGTCATGGGCGAGCGTGCCGAGCATCCAGCGGATGGTGTTGCGCAGCTTGCGGTAGGCATCGATGTTGGTCTGCAGCACGTTCTTGCCGAGCCGCTGGTCCTCCCAGTAGTCGGTCGTCACCACCCACAGACGCAGGATATCGGCGCCCGACTGCTTGATGACGTCCTGCGGCACCACGGTGTTGCCGAGCGACTTCGACATCTTGCGGCCATCCTCGTCCATGGTGAAACCATGGGTGACGACAGTATCGTAAGGCGCCCTGCCCCTGGTGCCGCAGCTTTCCAGCAGCGAGGAATGGAACCAGCCGCGATGCTGGTCGGAGCCTTCGAGATAGACGTCGGCCGGCCATTTCAGGTCAGGGCGATCCTCCAGCGTGAAGACATGCGTCGAGCCCGAATCGAACCAGACGTCGAGGATGTCCATCACCTGCTTCCATTTGGAGGCATCGTGATTGCCAAGGAAACGCTCCTTGGCGCCAGCGGCGAACCAGGCGTCGGCGCCCTCCTTCTCGAAGGCGTCCATGATGCGCTGGTTGACCGCTTCGTCCTTCAGCACATTGCCGTCGACATCGGCGAAGACGGCGATCGGCACGCCCCAGGCGCGCTGGCGCGACAGCACCCAGTCCGGGCGCTCCTCGATCATGGCGCGGATGCGGTTCTGGCCGGCGGCGGGCACGAAACGGGTTTCGTCGATGGCCTTGAGCGCCCGGCTGCGCAGCGTCGAGCCGTCGCCGAGGTCCTTGTCCATATAAACGAACCATTGCGGCGTGTTGCGGAAGATGATCGGTTTTTTGGACCGCCACGAATGCGGATAGCTGTGCTTCAGCCGGCCACGCGCGAACAGCGCGTTGCGCTTGATCAGCTCGTCGATGACGGCCTGGTTGGCGTTGCCCTTCTTGCCGTTGTCGTCGATGACGCGCGCCGGTCCACCCTCGCGGTCCGGTCCGAAACCCGGCGCGTCCTTGGTGAAGAAGCCGCCATCGTCAACGGTGAACGGGATGGCGGGATCGATGCCGCGTGCGCGCAGATCCACCGCCGCGTCCATCCAGGCGTCAAAGTCCTCGCGGCCGTGTCCGGGCGCGGTGTGGACGAAGCCGGTGCCGGCATCGTCGGTGACATGGTCACCGGCGAGCATCGGAACGGCAAATTCGTAGCCGCCGCCCAAGCCCTTGAGCGGATGTGAAAGCGTAAGGCTTCCAAGCTCTTGCGCCGAGACGCTGCGGAGACGATTCAAGGTGACCTTGGCCTTGGCCGAGGAGTCTTCGGCCAGTGCGTCGGCAAAGATCAGCTTTTCGCCCGGCTGCGGGCCGAACGCGTTCTCGGCTGCCGTGACCTCGTAGAGGCCATAATTTATACGCGGCGAATAGTTGACGGCGCGGTTGCCTGGGATCGTCCACGGCGTCGTCGTCCAGATGACGACGTGGGCCTGCAGCAGATCGAGGGCGCCCTCCGTCAGCTTGGTCTGGCCATCGTCAATGGGGCGGACAAGGCTGGCGACCGGAAACTTCACCCAGATCGTGTCGCTCTCATAGTCGTGGTATTCGATCTCGGCCTCGGCCAGCGCCGTGCGCTCGACCACGCTCCACATCACCGGCTTGGAGCCGCGATAGAGCTGGCCCGACATGGCAAATTTCAAAAGCTCGCCGGCGATGCGCGACTCGGCATGGAAAGCCATCGTCGTATAGGGGTTCTTGAAGTCGCCGATGACGCCGAGGCGCTGGAACTCGGCCCCCTGCACTGTGATCCAACCCGCGGCGAATTCGCGGCATTCCTTGCGGAACTCGTTAACCGGTACCTCGTCCTTGTTCTTGCCCTTGGCGCGGTACTGCTCCTCGATCTTCCATTCGATCGGCAGGCCGTGACAGTCCCAGCCGGGCACATAGTTCGAGTCGTAACCGCGCATCTGGAACGAGCGGGTGATGACGTCCTTGAGGATCTTGTTCAGCGCATGGCCGATATGGATGTTGCCATTGGCGTAGGGCGGGCCGTCATGCAGCACGTATTTCGTGCGGCCGGCAGCGCTCTCGCGCAGCTTGCGGTAGAGATCCATGTCCTGCCAGCGCTTGACCAGCAGCGGCTCCTTCTCCGGCAAGCCGGCGCGCATCGGGAAGTCCGTCTGCGGCAAATAAAGCGTCTTGGAATAGTCGATCGTTTCAGTTGTGTCGGTCATTGGTCTGCCATGTGCATTGCCCGGCGGGCGTACAAGCTCGGGCGTGAACTATCATGTTATGAAAAAAGCGCGAGGGGCGCGCAGAAACTCCCGGCGGCTCCGGCGGCGCTCAGGCCACCCGGAACACCGGGCCTGTAATTCGTATCGCGATCGCGAAAAGGCGCGAAAAGCTGGTCATGGCTGGGCTTTTAGCCGAAGCCACGGCAGGAATAAAGCGTCTCTCGTTCGATTCACCTACATCGTGAAATCGAAGCGGTAGGTGGTCGACACGCCGACCGTGAACTGGTTGCGGTCGCCACGCTCCTTGACCAGGCTGGAATCGGCCGCCGGTCCCATCAGGCGCGAATATTCGCCAAACAGGCTGGCGGTCATCGGCTCGGTCACCTTCCAGGTTATGGCGCCGCCAAGGCCGGTCGATTTCAGCCCGCCACCGGGATGGTATTCGCTCAGGCCCGAGGCCACCGCCTCCTGCGCGTTGACGCCATAATAGGCGTCAAAATAGTTGCCAGAGGCGAAGGAAACACGCGGTCCTCCCGAAATCCTGACGGTCGGCGTCACGTCGTAAAAGGCATCGGCGGCGATGTCGGCGACAAAGCCGTTGTGGGCGCGAATGCCGTGGCGCAGCTCGGCGCGGGCGCGCAGCCAGTCCGTCGGATAGAATTCGAAGAAGCCGCCGACTTCGCCGCCCCAGCGCACCGGATCGAGGCCCTTCAGTTCATCGGCGTTGTCGTCGTCGCGGGAAAACAGGAACTTGCCGGTCAGGCCGGCGCGGACACCGCCATCGTCGACCAGCGCCAACGAGATGTTGTCGTTGCGCGAGACAAAGCGTGCCGCCGGTCCGGCCTTGCCCAATGAGATGATGGGTTGGGCGCTCAGCATGTATTTCCTGCCGCCCTCGAAATTGGGCGCGACCAGGCCGGTGGCGCCAACGGTCAGATACCAGTCGCCGGACAGCCAGCTGCCCTCGCCCGCATTGGCGGCGCC
>NZ_RZPI01000245.1:0-7302 GCF_003998715.1 Mesorhizobium sp. M7A.F.Ca.CA.002.15.2.1 | reverse complement strand
GTTGCGGTATTCGTCGCCGTCGCGGATGACCGCCAGCCGCACCTCGCGATCTTCCAGCCGCGGCATGGCGGGCGCAAGGAAACGCGGGTTGAAGAACACGTTGGGCTCGACCGTGCGGGCGCAGAGATAATCCAGCTCCTCGACCAGGTCGAAACCGGCGGATGCCGGGTAGATGGCGAGCTTGCGCTCGGGCCGGTTGTTGGCGAGAATCTCGATATGGGCGGGGTCGGCGTCACGGGTCAGCCCGGCAAGGCCCGACACCATGGCGCCGGCGGTGCCGCCGCTGGTTTCCTCAAGCAACGGGATGGCAGCCATCACGCGGCTCCTTTCGCAGGCACGAAGATAAGCATGACGATGCCGAGCTTGCGCCACACCGTGAAGGACAGCGCGCCGGCTTCGAAGATCATGGCAAAGGCGGTGGCCATGGCCGCGCCCCACAGGCCGAACATCGGGATCAGCATCACGTTGAGGGCGATGTTGAAGGCCAGCGTCATGGCATAGACGGCGGCGCAGATGTTCTGGTTGCCGCTCATCGTCAGCAGGCTTTCGCAGGGGCCGACGGCGGCGCGCGCCGCGACGCCGAAGACGAGCAGGAACAGCAAGGGATAGCCGCTGCTGAATTCCGGGCCGAACAGCACCAGCATCGGCTCGCCGAGCGCCAGCACCAGCAGCGCCATCAACAGCGAAGGCCAGAACGTCCACGACACCGTCTCGCGGGCAAAGGCGGCGAGCCTTTGCGGGTCGCCATGGGTGAACTGGGCGTAGCGCTGGGCAACGCCGGCCTTGACGGCGAAGTAGACGAAATGCACCAGCGCCAGGGTCTTCACCGTGGCGAAATAGACGGCGACGTCATTGGGGTCCATATAGGCGCCGACCATCAGCACGTCGGCATTGGTCAGCAGGAAGAAGAAGCTCTCGACCAGGAAGATCGGCAGCGAGACGACGAACCATTGCGCGAAATGGACCTTCATCGGCCCGGCCGGAATCTGCCGTTCCATGCGCTGGGTGACACCGATAAGCTGGCCGAGCGTTGTGGCGTAGGTGGCGGCGATCGAGGCGAAGATCGCGGTCTTTGCGTCAGGAGCATAGCCCGCCAGCAGCATCAGCGCCATGAACAGCAGGATCAGCACCGGCCGCACCAGATAGGTCGGCGACAGGGCAAACAGCGCCCAGCTGTTGGCGCGTGCCAGGCCCGACAGAAGGTCGGACATGGCGATCATCGGCAGGCAGATGACGCCGAGGATGAACGGGATCACATAGTAGCTCTCGATCCAGGGTGCCGCCAGCCAGACGCCGAGCGCGCCGAGCCCGGCAATCAGCGTCGAGGCGATCAGCACGAACAGACGGCTGGCCAGCACGATGCCGCGCAACTCGTCCATCAAGCCGCGCTCGCGGTATTCGGGAATGTAGCGGATGACGGAGGTGTGGAAGCCCAGGCAGGCGAGATTGCCGACGATGACCATCGTCACCCAGACGAGGACGAAGATGCCGTACTCGAACGAGCCCATCCAGCGTGCCATCAGCACCTGGCTGACGAAGGCAATGACGGCGCTGACGATGCGGACCGAGAAGGCGATAACCGACATGCGGCTGGCCTCGCCGCGCTCGTCGGCGGTGAACAGCACAGCATCGATGCGGCCAAGCAACGGCCCCATGCGCAGCGCCCAACGCTGCGGCAAGAACCGCCCGGCAGTCGTGGCCGCGGAAAAGCGCACCCCGATTTCTCTCCGTTTTCCGCTTCTTTTTCAGGCGTTGGTGTAGCGGAGACACATTAAGAAACGGTTGGGTGAGGAATTTCCTTCGCCCCGTCCCTATACGGGGAGAACGTGCCGGCAGGCGGATGAGGGGCGGCACAGGCGTTTGAGGTTTGCGCCGCTGTTTCATCATCGCCGAGGCGCGCAGCACGGAGACGTTGCCGATCAGGATAGCACCCGGCTTTATCGCAAGATCGTGCCTCAGATGGTGCCTTGGCTGCCAGAGGATGAGGCCGCGCAGCTGAAGTTCGAGTTCGAGGCGGCTTAGTCGGCGGGACATCGCCCCCCTCTGGCCTGCCGGCCATCTCCCCCTCAGGTGGGGAGATTGGCTAATCGCGAACGCAGGCGCCGCCCCTCATCCGGCCCTGCGGGCCACCTTCTCCCCGTATAGTGACGGGAGAAGGAAAGCGCCGCGCCTTTACGCAAACGCCCCATGGCAGTGCTTGTACTTCTTCCCCGAACCGCAGGGGCAGGCTTCGTTGCGGCCTACCTTGCCCCAGGTGGCCTGGTTGTTGGGGTCGCGGTCTTCGGGGGCGACGATTGCGGTTGTCTCCGGGCGGACCAGGAGGGCGGTTTCGCCGCCTTCGAAGTCGTTTTCGCCGGTGCTGCCGTCGATATGGGTGCCGAACATGTCGGGGGCTTCCGGAGGTGGCGCTTCGGCGGCCTGACGGACCAGTTCGACGCGCATCAGCTGCGCGGTGACGGCCTGGCGCAGATTGCCAAGCATGGCCTGGAAGAGTTCGAACGCCTCGCCCTTGTACTCCTGCAGCGGATCGCGCTGGGCGTAGCCGCGGAAGCCGACGACCGAGCGCAGATGGTCGAGATTGACGATGTGCTCGCGCCACAGATGGTCGAGCGTCTGCAGCACCACCGAGCGCTCGACATAGTTCATCACCTCGGGGCCAAAACGCTCGGCGCGCTCCTTGGCGGCGGCTTCGGCGGCCTGCGCGATGCGCTCGCGGATGTCGTCCTCGGCGATGCCCTCTTCCTTGGCCCAGTCCTCGACCGGCAGGTCGAGGTTCAGGAACTCGGCGATCTCGGCCTTCAGCCCGGCAACGTTCCACTGCTCGGCATAGGCGTTTTCGGGAATGGCCTTGGCGACGATCTCGTCGATGACGCCTTCGCGCATCTCGGCGATCGTTTCGGAGAGGCCTTCGCCGTCCATCAGTTCGATGCGCTGCTCGAACACCACCTTGCGCTGGTCGTTGGAGACGTCGTCATATTTCAACAGGTTCTTGCGGATGTCGAAGTTGCGCGCCTCGACCTTCTTCTGCGCCTTTTCCAGCGCCTTGTTGATCCACGGATGGATGATCGCCTCGTCTTCCTTGAGGCCGAGCTTCTGCAGCATGCCGTCCATGCGCTCGGAGCCGAAGATGCGCATCAGATCGTCCTGCAGGGACAGGAAGAATTTCGAGCGGCCGGGGTCGCCTTGTCTTCCTGAACGACCTCTAAGCTGGTTGTCGATGCGGCGCGATTCGTGGCGTTCGGTGGCCAGCACATAGAGGCCGCCGGCGGCCAATGCCTTTTCCTTCAGCCGCTCAATGTCGGCAATGATTTCCTTTTCCCGCGCCTCGCGTTCGGGGCCGGCCGGCATGTCGCCCAGCTCTTCCTCGATCCGCATCTCGGCATTGCCGCCGAGCTTGATGTCGGTGCCGCGGCCGGCCATGTTGGTGGCGATGGTGATGGCGCCGGGCTTGCCGGCCTGGGCGACGATCGCCGCCTCGCGCTCGTGATGGCGAGCGTTCAGCACTTCGAAATCGGTAAAACCTTCCTTGCGCAGGCGCTCGGCCAGCTGCTCGGACTTTTCGATGGAGGTGGTGCCGACCAGCGTCGGCTGGCCCTTGGCGCTGGCTTCGCGGATCTCCCTGACGATCGCCTTGTATTTCTCCTCGACCGTCCGGTAGACCTCGTCGTCCTCGTCGATGCGGATCACCGGCAGATTGGTCGGGATCTCGGTGACTTCGAGGCCGTAGATGTTGCCGAATTCCTCTGCCTCGGTCAGCGCCGTGCCGGTCATGCCGGACAGCTTCTTGTAGAGGCGGAAATAGTTCTGGAAGGTGACGGAGGCGAGCGTCTGGTTCTCCGGCTGGATCGCCACATGCTCCTTGGCTTCGAGCGCCTGGTGCAGGCCTTCCGAATAGCGGCGGCCCGGCATCATGCGGCCGGTGAACTCGTCGATGATGACGATCTCGCCGTTGCGGACGATATAGTCCTTGTCCTTCTGGAACAGCCGGTGCGCCTTCAGCGCGTTATTGACGTGGTGGACGATGGCGACGTTCTCGACGTCGTAGAGCGACTCGCCCTTGAGCAGGCCGGCGTCGCGCAAAAGGTTCTCGAGCTTCTCGGTGCCTTCCTCGGTGAAGATCGAGGTCTTCTGCTTCTCGTCGATCTCATAATCCTGCGGCTGCAGCTGGATGATGAAGGTGTCGATGGTGTTGTACATTTCCGAACGGTCCTCGAGCGGACCGGAAATGATCAACGGCGTGCGTGCCTCGTCGACCAGGATGGAATCGACTTCGTCGACGATCGCGTAATTGTGACCGCGCTGCACCATCTGGGCGCGCTCGTATTTCATGTTGTCGCGCAGATAGTCGAAGCCGAGCTCGTTGTTGGTGGCGTAGGTGACATCGGCGGCGTAGGCGGCGCTGCGCTCCTCGTCGGACAGGCCGTGGACGATGACGCCGACCGAGAGGCCGAGGAATTTGTAGACGCGGCCCATCCATTCGGAGTCGCGGGTGGCCAGATAGTCGTTGACGGTGACGACGTGGACGCCCTTGCCGGCAAGCGCGTTGAGGTAGACCGGCAGCGTCGCGACCAGGGTCTTGCCCTCGCCAGTGCGCATCTCGGCAATGCCGCCATTGTGCAGCACCATGCCGCCGATCAGCTGGACATCGAAGGGGCGCATGCCGAGCACGCGGCGCGCGGCCTCGCGGGCGGTGGCGAAGGCCGGCACCAACAGATCGTCGAGCGTGGCGCCGTTGGCGATGTCCTGGCGGAATTTCGCGGTGCGGCCGACCAATTCCTCATCGGAAAGCGCCCGCATCTCGTTTTCCATGGCGTTGATCGCCTCGACACGGGGCCGGGTCGATTTGACCCGACGGTCGTTGGAGGAACCGAAAACCTTACGGGCGAGACCGCCGAGACTGACCATCCAATGGTCCTTTCGATAGAATTCTCAATCTTGAGATGAGCGCCGGGCGGCCCCATCAATTCCACGTGAACGTGGACAAACACAAAAAGCGCCCGGAAAACGGTTCTGGACGCAAAGTCGTTGGACAGATAAGAGGGGGCTCAACTGATGTCAACGCCGCGCTGGCCCTGCTGGCTGCGCCAAATTCCGCCACAATCTGGCCGATCTGGAAGCACCCCTCTTAACAATCCCCACCGGAGTCCCCCTATGTCCCTGTTGTTTCGCCGCGCGTCGCTCGCCAGCCTTGGCTTGGCCGTCGGCCTGTCGGCCCTTTCGCTCTCGCCTGTGATGGCGCAGCAAACCGCTCCCGCTCCAGCGGATGCAGCAGCGCCAGCCGCGGCACCGGTCGATCCCAATAAGGTTATCGCCACGGTCAACGGTCAGCCCCTGACCGAAGCAGATCTGGTGCTTGCCGAAGGGGAATTGTCGCAGCAGTTCGCACAATTGCCGCCCGAGCAGCGCCGTGCCGCCGCCCTTTCGGCTGCCATCGAGATCCGCGTCATGGCCGCCCAGGCGGTCACCACAGGGCTCGACAAGGATCCCGACTTCCAGCGCCGCATGGCCTTCCTGCAGCAGCGCGCGCTGCATGGCGAGATGGTCGAGAAGGGTGTCGTCGACAAGGTCACCGACGCCGAGGTCCGCGCCCGTTACGACCAGGAAATCGCCAACACGCCGCCCACCAACGAGCTGCATGCCCGTCACATCCTCGTGAAGACGAAGGAAGAGGCCGAGGCGATCATCAAGCAGCTCGACGGCGGCGCCGACTTCCAGAAGCTCGCCAACGAGCACACCAGCGATCCGTCAGGCAAGACCAGCGGCGGCGACCTCGGCTGGTTCGGACCTGGCCAGATGGTGCCGGAGTTCGACAAGGCGGCCTCCGCGCTCGAGGTCGGCAAATACACCGAGCAGCCGGTGCAAACGCAGTTCGGCTGGCATGTCATCAAGCTCGAGGACAAGCGCACCAAGCAGCCGCCGGCCTTCGACGACGTCAAGGACCAGGCCAAGCAGGCGGTCATCCGCGACAAGTATTTCGCGCTGGTCAAGTCGCTGCGCGCCGGCGCCAAGGTCGAGATCCCCGACGCCAACCTGAAGAAGGCGGTCGATACGCTGGAAAGCGCCAAGTAAGACTGGCAGCTTTTTGAAAAAGGGGCGCGGCAGCCAGGGGTTGCCGCGCCCTTTTCATTCATTGCCGTCTTTACGAGGCAGGCGCCGCTATGCCTCGCATCACGTAGTTGACGGCCTTGCCGATGGTCGCTTCGTCCTCGTCGAGCCGGTTGGTCAGCAGATGTCTCCAGGCGAAGGAGGCGATCAGGTCGGCGACGACAGCTGAATCGATTTCGGCCGGGATTTCGCCCCTTGCCTTGGCGCGTTCGATGATCTGGGCGGTATGGGACCGTCGGCCCAGTGAGTAGTCGGCAAGGGCCGCGGCCGCGGTCGCGTCCGACTGTGCCTCGGCGATCAGCGACCGGAACACGCTTCCCGACGATGTCTCGCGCCAGTGGGCGAACAGGTTTTTCAGGAAGCCGACGAGATCCTCCTCCAGCCGCCCGGTATCGGGAACATCGACGCGCTTCTGGCGCTGGTAGACCTCAAGCAGCAACGCCGCCTTGCTCGGCCACCAGCGATAGATGGTGGGTTTGCCGGCGCGGGCCCGCCGCGCCACCGCCTCGATCGAGAAACCGGCATAACCGGCTTCGACCAGTACGGTCTCGGCGGCTTGGAGAATGGCCTCGGCGCTGTCGGGATTGCGCCGCGCACCGATCGATCTGCGCGCCGGATCGGCGTCCTCGGCCATCTCTGTCGTCCTCGCCAAACACTTCGCCGGCAATATAGGTGACCCGACGCTCAAACGAAACGGCGCGTTTTCAAGCTTCTGGAGACTGGCTAGTCGGGGCAGGGGTTGGTCGTTTTCTGGGAACCTTACCGGCGTGTTGGTTGGCGAGGTCCCAAAAGCAAAACCCGCCGGGACGGCGGGTCACTGGTGCAAATCAGCACCATGGACGAAAATGTAGCATAGCTGCTCTCACCCTGTCAAGAATAAATTCCTATTGAGATGAACGCGGCCGGCGCAAACTGGCTGACACCGCCGGACCGGCCGTCGGACGATGTCTACTGCATGGCTTGCGACGTCTCGGAGCCCTGCTCCCAGGGGCGAGTTCGAGCTCCCGGACAAGAGCGACGAAAACGCCCTTGCGCCGGCGCGGTCTATCGGGCAAACCGGCCTTCCCTTGCGATTTTCCCGCCCGAGGCCTCCATGTCCACGACGATTTCGCCGCTTGCGCCGAAGAAATACCCGAAAATGCCAGAAATCGAGGGGGTGCGCATCGCCACCGCCGAGGCAGGGATAAAGTACAAGGG
>NZ_RZPI01000244.1:0-7306 GCF_003998715.1 Mesorhizobium sp. M7A.F.Ca.CA.002.15.2.1 | reverse complement strand
CCAGGGCCATGATCGCATCGAGATCGAGCGACTTTTCCGCCATGTCGGCCAGCCGGTCGAGATGCGCCATCAGGTCGTCATATTCGCCAGCCTGGACAAGGCCGAGATGCCGCTCGGGCAGGTTCAGAGTGGGATCGCGCAGGATGGCGCCGACGACCGGCAGGCCGATCGCCTCGATGGCCTCGCTGCACAGCTTGCGGTGCCGCTCGCTGCCCAGCCGATTGAGCGCGACACCGGCCATGCGCACGTCAGGATCATAGGTGGCAAAACCCTTGGCGACAGCCGCCGCCGTGGTCGACTGGCCGGAGACGTCGAGCACAAGCAGCACCGGCAGGCCATAGAGCCGCGCCAGGTCGGCCGCCGAGCCGGTTCGGCCGGGAGCCGCGGGTATCCCGTCGAACAGGCCCATGGCGCTTTCCAGGATGACGAAATCGGTGTCATCGGCGGCTTGCGCGGCAAGGGCGTTGAGCAGCGATGGCGGCATCGCCCAGCTGTCCAGATTGACACCGGAGAGGCCCGTGGCGGCGGTGTGGAAGCCGGGGTCGATATAGTCGGGGCCGGATTTGGCGCCGCGCACCTTCAGCCCGCGCCGGGTCAGCGCCCGCAGGATGCCGATGGTGACGCTGGTCTTGCCGGAGCCGGAGCGCGGCGCGCCGATGATGATGGCGCGGGCCGTCATGCTTGCCCCGCCAGGGCCGCGCGCATGGCAACGATGCCGCCAACGACGATCAGCGCCGGCGAGGCCAGACCGGCGGCCGCAGCTTCCTCGGCAATGGTGGCGAGCGTGGCGACGACGGTCCGCTCCTGCGGCGTCGTCGCGGCGACGATTACAGCCGCCGGTGTCGACGGCGCCAGCCCGCCATCGAGAAGGGCGGCTGATATCAAGGGCAGATTGGCCATGCCCATATAGACGACGACAGGCTGGCCGGTGCGGGCGATCGCCGCCCAGTCGAGATCGTCATCGGTGCCGGCGGCGTGGCCGGTCGCCAGGATCACCGCCTTGTTGATGCCGCGCATAGTGGCGGGGATGCCGGTCGCGGCCAGCGCACTGAGGCCCGAGGTCAGGCCGGGCAGGACGCGGAACGGGATACTTTCCCGCGCCAGCGCCAGAGCTTCTTCGCCGCCACGGCCGAAAATATAGGGATCGCCGCCCTTCAGCCTGACGACGCGGCGGCCTTCGCGTGCGAGCCGGACCAGCAGGGCGGTGATGTCGTCCTGTTTCATCGACGGTTTGCCGCCGCGCTTGCCGGCAAAGAAAAGCTCGGCATTCTCCGCAACTGCGACAATGTCAGGGGACACCAGTGCGTCGTAGACCAGCGCATCCGCCTCGGCCAGCGCCGCCAGCACTTCCAGGGTCAGGCAGCCGGGGTCGCCGGGGCCGGCGCCGGCCAGCCAGACATGGCCCGGCTCCAGTTGGCGCGGCTTGAAGTTCAGCCGGGACAAGGCTTTTTCGAGCGTGGCGTTTTCGCCGGTGTTTTTGGTGCTGCCGCTCACAATCCGTCCCGTCCGCGAAAACGCCGCTGATAATGGGCGTCGTATAATGAACTCTCGCCAAAACCTCGCGCCGCCAGCGAGCGGCCGACGAAGATGATCGCCGTGCGCTCCATCGGATCGGCGGCGAGCTGTGCCTCGATGGTCGCCAGCGTGCCGGTCAGCACGCGCTCGTCCGGCCAGGAAGCGCGGAAGACGACCGCCACCGGGCAATCGCCGCCATAGTGCGGCGTCAGTTCGGCGACGACGCGATCGATGGCGTGGATGGCCAGATGAATAGCGAGCGTGGCGCCGGTGCGGCCGAAGCCGGCCAGCGTCTCGCCGGGCGGCATTTTTGAGGCGCGCCCGGAAATGCGGGTCAGCACCAGGCTTTGCGCCACTTCGGGAATGGTCAGCTCGCGGCGAAGTGCGGCGGCGGCGGCGGCGAAGGAGGGGACGCCCGGCGTCAGCGTATAAGGGATGCCGTGCTTTTCCAGCCGGCGGATCTGTTCGGCGACCGCGCTCCATACCGACAGGTCGCCGGAATGCAGGCGGGCGACATCCTGGCCTGATTTGTGCGCCTCGAGATAGGCGGCCTCGATCTCGTCGAGCGACATCGGCGCGGTGTCGACCAGCTTTGTCCCCGGCGCGCAGTGCTGCAGCAATTCGGGCGCGACGATCGAGCCGGCATGCAGGCAAACCGGGCAGTTTGCCAAAAGCCTTGCGCCGCGCAGCGTGATGAGGTCGGCCGCACCTGGACCGGCGCCGATGAAATGAACGGTCATGGCGCATCTCCGCTGATGGCGATGGCACAGGTGACCGGGCCGAGCACGGTGCGGGGGCCAAGCAGTTTTGCGCCTGTGCCGGCCACGGCGAGGGCGGACGCCTCGGAGACCGATGGTGTGCCGGCAACATCCTGCGAGAGATCGGAATGGCTGAGCGTATCCGACGAGGCAGCTTGAAGTGCTGAGTCGTCGACGACGATGACGGGAAGACTCAGCGTGCGGCCAGCGGCGGCGATCGCTTCTTCATCCTTCTTGAACGCGGCAGTCGCCAGTGCCGACAGCGCCGTCATCGCCAACCCATGCGCCTCCAGCGCCGTTTCGATCGCCGCAAGCACCTCTTCGACGCCCACGCCCTTTCGGCAGCCTATGCCTGCGACCATCATGGCTTCATCCAGCTCCATTGCGTCACTGGCATGGCCGGCCGCCAGGCCGGCATCGAGCCGACCGGCGAGGCCCGGGAGATGTTTATCCGCGTGAGATCGCCGCCGAGCTTCGTATGTTGGGCAAGAAGCAGGGCTTCCATCTCCAGCGTCACCGCGTTTGCCACGAGACGGCCGCCCGAGCGAAGCACCTTGATGGCTGTGCTCAAGACGCCGGTGTCGCTGCCGCCGCCGCCGATGAAGATCGCGTCAGGCGTATCCAGTCTGGCTAGCGCCTTGGGCGCGGCGCCTTCGACCACGACAAGGCCGGGAACGCCACAAGCGGCGGCGTTGTGGCCAATACGGGCAGCGCGCACCGGATCGGCCTCGATGGCAAAAGTGCGCATCGAAGGGTGGGCCAGCATCCATTCGATGCCGATGGAACCGGAGCCGGCGCCGATGTCCCACAGCAACTCGCCGCGCCGCGGCGCCAGCGCCGACAGGGTAATCGCGCGGATTTCGCGCTTGGTGATCTGGCCGTCATGGTCGAACAGGTGATCGGCAAGGCCTGATGTGAGCGGCAGCACGCGCGCGTCCGGACCGGATTCAACTTCGACCGCCAGCACGTTGAGCGGATTGAGGTTTTCGAGGTCGAAGGCATCGGCGCGGACCGAGCGCTGGGTCTCGCTTGGCCCACCCAACGCCTCCAGGATCGTCAGCCGCGATGCGCCGAAGTCGAGTTCCGCGAGCAGGCGGGCAATCGCCGCGGGGGCTTCTGCATCCGAGGTCAGCGCCAGGATGCGCGCGCCTGGCTGCAGCAGTGGCCGGATCAGGTCGAGCGGCCGGCCGTGCAGCGAGACGGTTTCGATATCCTGCAGCGCCCAGCCGAGCCGGGCGGCCGCCAGTGAAACGGCTGAAGGCGCGGGGATAACGTGCATCTCTTGCGCCTTGACCTTGCGGGCGAGCGTGGCGCCGACGCCGTGGAAGAAGGGATCGCCGGAGGCGAGCACACAGACGTTCCTGCCGGCGAGCGCCAGCACGTCAGCCATCTCGGCATCGAACGGAACCGGCCATGGGCGCGGCTCGCCCTTGGCGAAGGAAGCGACAAGGGCGAGGTGCCGCTTGCCGCCGAAGATGATCTCAGCCTGGGCAATCCGCTGCTTGGCCTCGTCGCCGAGACCCGCTAAACCGTCCTCGCCGATGCCGACGACTGTCAGCCAGGCGGCTCGCGATTGACGCTCAGCAGGCATAATGACCCACCGTATCCTGATCCTCGGCGGCACCACCGAAGCGCGGCAACTGGCCGGAAAACTGGCGGCGCGTGCCTCGGTCACACTGTCGCTGGCCGGCCGCACCGAAAGCCCGGTCGCGCAAGGCGTGCCGGTGCGAAGCGGAGGCTTTGGCGGCGCCGACGGGCTGGCCGCTTACCTCACGGAAACGGCCACCGATCTGCTGATCGACGCCACGCATCCCTATGCGGCGCAAATCTCCGCCAATGCCGCACAAGCCGCGCGCATGGCCGGCGTGCCGATCCTTGCCCTGCGGCGTCCCGGCTGGGAGCCTGTCGAAGGCGACCGCTGGACGTTGGTCGGTACGGTCGGCGATGCCGCGCAAGCGCTTGGACCGGCGCCGCGCCGCGTTTTTCTGGCACTGGGCCGGCAAGAGGTTGCGGCTTTCGAAGCAGCGCCCCAGCACCACTATGTCATTCGCAGTGTCGATCCGGTCGAGCCGAAGCTGGCCGTGCCCGACGCCGAATATCTGTTGGCCCGTGGCCCGTTTCGCGACGCGGAGGAACGCGCGCTGCTCGAAAGGCACCGCATCGATGTCGTGGTGTCCAAGAACAGCGGCGGCGAGGCGACCTTTGGCAAGATCGCCTCGGCGCGGGCGCTTGGCATCGAGGTGGTCATGATCCGCAGGCCTGATCTGCCGGACGTGCCCTCGGCTGAAACCGTCGAAGCGCTGGCCGCCATTGTCGATCGATTTGGGATCGATCATTTTGTCCGTCCCGTGGACGAGCGCGGCGTGTAGACCAGCGCCGGCTTCTCCGTGCGCTTGATAATCCTGGTTTCCGGCGAGCCGATGATGATGCAGGTCGCCATGTCCGCCTTTTCAGCCTCGACATCGGCCAGCAGGTAGACCTCGATACGCTCGTCCGGGCGACCGGCGGCGCGGCCGAAGATTACCGGCGTGGTGCCCGGCAGGATGGCGGTCAGGCACTCGAAGGCGCGGCCGAGTTGCCAGGGGCGGGCCTTGCTGATCGGGTTGTAAAGCGCGATGACGAAGCCGGCACCGGCCGCCGCCAGCAGGCGCAGTTCGATCAACTCCCATGGCTTTAGATTGTCGGAGAGCGAGATGGCGCAGAAATCATGGCCGAGCGGCGCGCCGATGCGGGCGGCAACCGCAAGCATGGCGGTGATGCCGGGCACCACGGCGACATCGACTGCGCGCCATTCGACCGGACCGGCCTCGATCGCCTCGCAGACGGCCGCCGCCATGGCGAACACGCCGGGATCGCCGCCGGAGACCACGGCGACGTCATGGCCCTCTGCAGCCTTGCTCAATGCGTCCTTGGAGCGGGCGAGTTCCTCGCGGTTGTCGGAAGCGACGCGGGTCTGGTCCGGGCGCAGGTCCAGCCGGTCGAGATAGGGTTTGTAGCCGTAAAAGAATTTCGCCTCGGCGACAGCGCGGCTGGCCTCCGGGGTGACCTGATCGGCATTGCCGGGGCCAAGGCCGATGACGATGAGACGGCCACTCATACCTGCGCTCCCACGGCGCCGGGGCGGCCGGACCAGCCGGCGACCAGCACGATGGCGAAGTAGGGCGCCTTGTCGTCCTTTTTGTCGGCAAGCTTCATCGAGACGCTGCCGGCCATGGTGCCGCGCTCGACATAGACGGCGCGCGACAGCTTGGCCGTAGCCTCCAGCGCCCGCCTGATCTTGGGCAGGTTGCGGCCGACCTTCATTATGACGGCGGCATCGGTGTCGGCCAGCCGGCGGGTCAGCTCGAACTCGCTCATCGTGCCCGGCAGCACGGTGAGCACGTCGTCGCCCTGGACGATCGGAATACCGGTCTGCGACCAGCAGCCGGACATGGCGGTGACGCCGGGGATGACTTCGGTCGGAAAACGATGGGCGAGGCGCACATGCAGATGCATGTAAGAGCCGTAGAACAGCGGGTCGCCCTCCGACAGCACCGCAACCATTCTGCCGGCTTCGAGGTGCTCGGCGACCTTTTCGGCCGACTCCTCGTAGAAAGCCGTGATCTGCGAGCGGTAGTCGTCGTGGTCCCTGGCGATTTCGGTTGTGACGGGATAGAGCAGCGGCAATTCCGTCATTTCGGGCCGGAACTGCGCTTCGACGATGGCGCGGGCGTTGCTGTTGTTGCCGCGCTTGGCGAAATAGGCCACGACATCGGCCTCGGCCAGGATGCGGGCGGCTTTTAGGGTCAGCAGTTCGGGGTCGCCAGGACCGGTGCCGACGCCAACGAGGCGGCCTTTGAGAAAGGCGTTCACAGGCCAGGCCTCGCCAATGAATTGAGCGCGGCGGCGGTCATGGCACTGCCGCCAAGCCGGCCACGCACGATGGCGTAGGGAACGCCGTAGGAATTCTCGGCCAGCGCATCCTTGGATTCGGCCGCACCGACGAAGCCGACCGGCATGCCGATGATGGCCGCCGGCTTCGGTGCGCCATCGCGCAGTTTTTCCAGGAGATAGAATAGCGCGGTCGGCGCATTGCCGATGGCAACCACAGAGCCGGCCATGCGCTCGCCCCAGAGGTCGATGGCGGCCGCCGAACGGGTGTTGCCGATTTGCCTGGCAATTTCGTGCGTACGCGGGTCGCGCAAGGTGCAGATCACCTCGTTGCCCGCCGGCAGCCTGGCGCGGGTGACGCCATGCGAGACCATTTCCGCGTCGCAGAAGATCGGCGCGCCGGCCGCCAAAGCGGTGCGGGCGGCGGCAACGAAATCCTTGGAGAACACAAAATGATTTGAAGCTTCGACCTGGCCGCAGGCATGGATCATGCGAATGGCGACATCGGCCTCAGCTTCGGAGAAGCGCGACAGATCGGCCTCGGCGCGGATGATGGCGAAGGAGCGCTCGTAGATCGCCGTGCCGTCATGGATGTAGTCGTAGGCGGCCATGCTCATTTCCGTTTTTCAGTTTGGGCCTGTCGGTAGGCCTCGGCGATACCGGCCGGCCCGAGCCTTGTCAGGCAAGCGGCGGCGGTTTCACCTTGATATCGTGTGCTGCGGATCATCGCCGCGACGCGGCCGATGCCGCGCGCGGCGTCATAGCCCGGCCTGTAGCCGGCAGGAAGGGCCTTTGCCGTCGCGTTCACGACAAGTCCGGCTCCATTTTCGCCGCCGACGATCGTCAGCGCTGCCGGACCGGGGTGGGCGCAGCCTTTGGCACAGCCGGAAATGTGAAGGGTGAAGTCGAGGATGTCGGCTGTTTCAGCGGCGATCGTCTCGGCGATGTCGCGTGTGGCGATGCGGCCGGAGGCGCAGGCCGGCATGCCCGGGCAAGCGGCAATGCGCGTGCGCGGGTCGGCGGGGGCGGTGACGAAGCCGAGGATGGCGGCGGTGTGTTGGAGCGATGGGTTGGCGGCGGTTGGTTGCCCGAGGAACAGCAAGGCACGACCGGGGGCGAGGCGGATTTCGGTTGTGCCGAGGGCGATGGCGGCTTGCGCGAGG
>NZ_RZPI01000243.1:0-7313 GCF_003998715.1 Mesorhizobium sp. M7A.F.Ca.CA.002.15.2.1 | reverse complement strand
ATGTTGAACCCGTCGCAGCCTCTCGCCCGGAATTCCTTTTCCAGCCTCTCGGCGACGGCAGCCGGCTTACTATCGGCGATAAGCGCGACGTTCGTCAGCACTTTCACAGCATCCGGATCGCGTCCGCACGCCGTGACACGGCGCCTGATATCGTCATAGCGTTCGGTCGCGCCCTCCACCAGTCCGCCGTCCAGCAGGATGACATCGGCGGTGCGAGTGGCAATATCGAAGTCGGATTCCTGCAGGCCCGACAAGACGAGCACTGGCGTATCCTGCGGCGACCGGGCGACGTTCAGCGGTCCGCGCACGGAAAAGAATTCGCCCTTGTGCTCCAGCAGGTGCATCTTTTCGGGGTCGTGGAAGCGGCCGCCGCCCTGGTCGAACAGCAGGGCGTCCGCATCCCAGCCCTGCCACAGACCTTGCACGATGCCGATATATTCCTCACTGCGACGGCGGAAATCGTTAGGCGAAAATCCTTCGGGCCGGCTGAAATTGGCTGCTTCCCGTGGCGCTTGCGTCATGGTTGCGTTCCAGCCACTGCGGCCGTGGCTGATAACGTCGAGCGAAGCGAAACGGCGTGCCAGATTGTAGGGTTGGTGGGCAATTGTCGAGGCAGCGGCAACCAAGCCGATCCTGCTTGTGACAGTCGCCAGAGCGGCCAGCAAGGTCGTCGCTTCGAAGGGCATCCGTTTGTTCGCGGCTTCGCTTTCGGACGCTGGCGCGGCATCGGCAAGCAGCACCATGTCCAGCCCGGCTGCTTCAGCCTTTTGCACGAAACCAGCCAGGCGGCTGAATTCCAACCCAGTCTCGAGTGATGGATCGGCGAGCGAAACGGCAAGATGCATTGTGGCGCCGTTGTCCATCGGGGGTTCCTATGAGATGAAATGCCACCCCGAACTATGTTCGCCACATCCTGGGATGGCAACCGCCGGCGCTGGGCCAAACCGCCGCTCACCTACCGGCCAGTCCCTATTTGCCGGCCAGCCTTTATTTGCCAGCAAGCAGATCGTTGATCAGCCGCTGGCAGCGCTCGGCCATGAAGTCGAGCAGCAGCCGCACTTTTGGATCCTGCAGCTTCTTGTGCGGATAGACGGCGGCGAACTGCACCGGTGTCGGCGGCGTGCTGGGCAGGATCACCTTCAGCCGCCGATCGCGGATGAATGGCTCGACCTCGAAGCGCGGCTTGTTGATGATGCCGCGGCCTGAAAGCGCCCAGCCGGTGAGCACGTCGCCATCGTCGGTGTCGTAGGGCCCGTGTACCTCGAATTTCTGCGGGCCGGTGGGGGTCTGCAGCGTCCACACATATTCGCGCGCGCCCGAATAACGCAGCATCAGGCAGTCGTGCTTCTTGCCGATCAGTTCCTGCGGCTCAATCGGTTCGCCGCGCGCTTCGAGATATTTCGGCGCCGCCACCAGCACGCGCTCGCATTCCATGATGCCGCGCATCCTGAGGCTGGAATCCTCGATGATGCCGAGCCGGAAGGCGACGTCGATGCCTTCCTTCATGATGTCGACATTGTGGTCCGAGAGCCTGAGCCGCACCTCGATATCAGGGTATTTGTCGTGGAAATCGGGGATGCCCGAAGCGACCAGCCGGCGGCCGAGGCCGAGCGGTGCCGTGACGCGGATGGTGCCGCGCGGCTGGCCGGAAAGGGCAGAGACTGCCGCTTCCGCCTCGGTGATTGCCTCCAGCACCTGCTTGGCGCCCCCGTAAAAAACCGTGCCATGCTCGGTCGGCATCAATTGCCGTGTGGTGCGGTTGAACAGCCGCACGCCAAGGTGCTTCTCCAGTTCCTTGATGCGGTTGGAAGCGACCGCCGGCGAAATGCGCATGTCGCGCCCGGCCGCCGACAGATTGCCGAGTTCAACGACGCGAACGAAGACGGCGATGTTGTCGAGATAGGCCATGCGGAGCACCTTCGCCGGTTTGCAGGATCAACCTAGTATTTTCCATTTTTTTTTGAAAGTCCTCGTGCGCCTCGCCTCTTTCCGTTTGCGCTCCAGCCCGTAAAGTCACCCAATCGGCAGGGACGATTTCAATGATGGATTTCGCGATTTTCTGGGATTGGCTGAGTTTTGCCGTGCGCTGGCTGCATGTCGTCACCGGCATCGCCTGGATCGGCTCGTCGTTCTATTTCGTCGCGCTCGATCTCGGCCTGCGCCAGCGTCCCGGCATGCCCGTCGGCGCCTTCGGCGAGGAATGGCAGGTGCATGGCGGCGGCTTTTATCACATCCAGAAATATCTGGTGGCGCCGGCCGAAATGCCGGAACACCTGACCTGGTTCAAATGGGAATCCTACGCCACCTGGCTTTCCGGCTTCGCCATGCTGTGCGTCGTCTATTATGCCGGGGCCGATCTGTTCCTGATCGATCCGAACGTGCTGCCGATGTCGGTGCCGGTCGGCATCCTGCTGTCTCTGGCAACGATCGGCGTCGGCTGGGTGGTCTACGATCTGCTGTGCCGCTCGCCGCTGGGCAAAAGCGACACCGGCCTGATGCTGGTGCTCTATTGCGTGCTGGTGTTCATCGCCTGGGGACTGACCCACCTGTTCACCGGCCGTGCCGCCTTCCTGCATCTGGGCGCCATCACCGCCACGATCATGTCGGCCAATGTCTTCATGGTCATCATCCCCAACCAGAAGATCGTCGTCGCCGACCTCATCGCCGGCCGCAAGCCCGACCCGAAATACGGCAAGATCGCCAAGCAGCGCTCTCTCCATAACAATTACCTGACGCTGCCGGTGCTGTTCCTGATGCTGTCGAACCACTATCCGCTGGCGTTCGGCACTGAGTTCAACTGGGTCATCGCCTCGCTGGTGTTCATCATCGGCGTGCTGATCCGGCACTATTTCAACTCGGTCCATGCGCGCAAGGGCAATCCGACCTGGACCTGGATGGCGGCACTCGTCCTGTTCATCGTCATCATCTGGCTGTCGACCGCGCCGAAAGTGCTGACCGGCGAACCCAAGGAATCCGCGTCGGCGCAAGTCTATGTCGCTTCAGCGCATTTCCCGGCGGTGCGCGACACCGTGCTCGGCCGCTGTTCAATGTGCCACGCGGCGGAGCCGGTCTATGAGGGCATCTATCATGCGCCCAAGGGCGTGATGCTCGACACCGATGCGGATATCGCCAACCACGCCCGCGAAATCTATCTGCAGGCCGGCCGCAGCCACGCCATGCCGCCCGCCAACGTCTCTCAGATCACCGACAAGGAACGGGCGCTGCTGGTGGCCTGGTTCGAAGGCGCAGGGAAATAGCATGAATTCGACACTTCTGCGCGGCCGCACGCTGTCCTTTGTGCGCTGGCCGCAAACTCTCGAAGACCATTCCGCCTGGCGCTACGAGGAGGATGGCGGACTGCTGATCCGTGACGGCAGGATCGTCGCCGCGGGTAGTTATGCCGATGTTGAAAAGCAAGCCGACGAAACGGTGAAAAGGATTGACCACCGGCCGCATCTGCTGCTGCCCGGCTTCATAGATGCCCATGCGCATTTTCCGCAGATGCAGATCATCGCCTCCTACGGCGCCGAACTGCTCGACTGGCTGAACACCTACACTTTTCCGGAAGAAACGAAGTTCGCCAACGCCCAGCACGGCCGCCGCATCGCGCGGCTGTTCCTCGACGAAATGGTGCGCCACGGCACCACGACGGTCGCCGCCTACTGCTCGGTGCACAAGGCCTCGGCCGAAGCCTTCTTCGCAGAATCGCATGACCGCAACATGCTCAACATCGCCGGCAAGGTGATGATGGATCGCAATGCGCCCGACGGCGTGCTCGACACCCCGCAATCCGGCTATGACGACACAAAGGCGCTGATCAAGGAGTGGCACGGCAAGGGCCGCCAGCACTACGCCATCACGCCGCGCTTCGCCATCACCTCGTCGCCGGAGCAGATGGAGATGGCGGGCGTGTTGTGCCGCGAACATCCCGGCCTGCACATGCAGACGCATCTGTCGGAAAACCACGCCGAGATCGCTTTCACGCAGGAACTCTACCCGTGGGCGCGCGACTACACCGACGTCTACGAGCATTACGGGCTGTTAGGCAAAAAGAGCCTGTTCGGCCACTGCATCCATTTGTCGGAGCGCGAAGCGGATGCGCTTTCGGACTCGGGCTCGGTGGCGGTGTTCTGCCCGACCTCGAACCTTTTCCTCGGCTCCGGCCTCTTCGATTATCAGCGCTTTCGCCGACGCGACAAGCCGATCCGCATCGCCGCCGCCACCGATGTCGGCGGCGGCACCAACTACTCCATGCTGCGCACCATGGACGAAGGCTACAAGGTGATCGCGCTGAATGGCGAAAAGCTCAACCCGTTCCAGTCCTTCTGGCAGACGACGCGCGGCAATGCCGAGGCGCTGTCGGTGGTGGAAAAGATAGGCACGCTGGACGCGGGCACCGACGCCGACATCGTCGTGCTGGACGCCAGGGCAACGCCGGGAATGCGACTCAGGATGGAGACGGTCGAGACGCTGGCGCAGGAACTCTTTCTCCTGCAGACGCTGGGCGACGACCGCTCCGTCCGCGAAGTTTATGTGGCGGGGCGGCCAGCCAAGGCTGACATGAGCGCGGGGTAAGGCCCCCTCACCCGGATTGCCAACCGAATTGCGAAGGCAATTCGGGGCAATCCGGCCTCTCCCCGAGGGGAGAGGAGGAAGCCGAGGCCCGTGCTCGTCTCTTCTCCCCTCGGGAGAAGGTGGCCACGCCACGGAAGCTTGACCGAGCGGAGCTTGTCGTACACACGACGTGTGACGATTTCGGAGAAAGAAAATGGCCGTTGCTGACGACATCGCTCTGATCAAGAGACAGGAAGAGACCCTTGTCTTCGCGACCTTTGACGAGGCCGTCGCTTTCAAAATCGGCTCCGCCATTCGCGATCGTGCAATCGCCGAAGATCTACCCATCATAGTCGACATCAGGCTGTGGGACCGGCCGCTGTTCTACGCCGCGCTGCCGGGCTCGAACGCTTCCAATCCCGACTGGGCGCGGCGCAAGATCAATGTGGTCAAACGGTTCCTGAGAAGCACCTATCGCATGGTGTTGGAACAGCAGCGCCCCGACCGCACCTTCAAGATTGGTGAAGGGCTGGATATTGCCGACTACGTGCTGGCCGGCGGTGGCTTTCCGGTGAACGCCAAGGGCACCGGCGTCATTGGCGTCATCGCCGTTTCCGGACTGCCGGAGCGCGAGGATCACGGCGTCGTCGTCGATGCGCTGTGCGATCATTTGGGCGTCGACAAGCGCGGCTTGGCATTGCCTCGGGAAGCCGAATGACCGTGCTCGACCCCAAATCGTTCCTCGTCTCTATCTTCAACGCCGCCGTCGCCGCCGCCGATCCGGAACGAACCATCAGGGATCATCTGCCGGCCAAGCCCAAGGGCCGTACCATCGTCATCGGCGCGGGCAAAGGCTCGGCGCAAATGGCGGCAGCCTTCGAGAAAGTGTGGGACGCCCCCATCGAAGGGCTGGTCGTCACCCGCTATGGCTATGGCGCGACCTGCGAGCGCATCGAGATCATCGAGGCGGCGCACCCGGTGCCGGACGATGCCGGCCTTGAAGCCTCGCGCCGGCTGCTGGCGAAGGTGCAAGGGCTGACGGCGGACGATCTGGTGGTGGCGCTGATTTCCGGCGGCGGCTCGGCGCTGTTGCCGTCGCCGGCCGGCAGCTTGACGCTGGCCGACGAGATCGCCGTCAATGAGGCGCTGCTCGCCTCGGGTGCGCCGATCGCGGCGATGAACACTATCCGCAAGCACCTTTCCACCATCAAGGGCGGCAGGCTGGCGGCGGCCGCATGGCCGGCCAGGGTGGTGTCGCTGATCGTCTCCGATATTCCCGGCGATAATCCGGCAATGGTCGCCTCCGGCCCAACCGTACCGGATACAGGCAGCCGCGCCGACGCGCTGGCCTCGATATCGGCCTATGGCATGAAACTGCCGGCCTCGGTGATGGCGCATATCAATTCGCCGGCCGCCGATGCGCCAAGCCCGGATGACGAGCGCTTTTTGCGCAACGAGGTGCATCTGATCGCTTCGGCCGGGGTATCGCTGGAAGCCGCCGCTACGGAAGCGAAACGGCAAGGCGTCGAGGCGGTTATCCTCTCCGATGCCATCGAAGGCGAAGCGCGCGAGGTTGGCGGTGTCCACGCCGCGATCGCGCGTGAAGTGGCGACGCGCAACAGGCCTTTCTCGAAGCCGGTGCTGATCCTGTCGGGCGGCGAGACAACCGTGACGCTGCGCGCAAAAGGCAAGGGCGGCCGCAATTCGGAATTCCTGCTCGCCTTCGCCATCGGCATCAATGGCGTCGACGGTATCAATGCGCTGGCCGCCGACACTGACGGCATCGACGGTTCGGAAAACAATGCCGGTGCCTTTGCCGATGCTTCGACCGTGTCGCGCATGCGCGCTGCCGGGGTGGACGCCAAGGCTATGCTTGCCGGCAACAATGCCTGGACGGCCTTCAACGCGGTTGACGATCTCTTCGTACCCGGCCCGACCGGTACGAATGTCAACGATCTCAGGGCAATTCTGATCAGGTAGCCGCAGCAATTCCAGGAAGGTTTTCTGTCCGGAATCGCGCAAAACAGACAATCAGGCGGCCATCAGCCGCTTCACCAGCTTCATGTCCTGCAGGAACCGTTCGCGTTCAGCCTCCTTGTCCGCGGGTTCGCGGATGCGCAGGATGAAGGAGGGATGGATGGTGATGAACACGCGCAATCCGTCCTCGCGCTCGATCACTTGTCCGCGCATCTTTGTCACCGGAATCGCCTTGCCGAGCAGCGACATCGCCGCTGTCGCGCCGAGTGCCACGGCGAGGTTCGGCTTGATCAGCTCGAATTCTTGGTCGATCCACCAGCGGCAGGCCTGAATCTCACCGGAATTCGGTTTGGAGTGGATGCGGCGCTTGCCGCGCGGCTCGAACTTGAAGTGCTTGACCGCGTTGGTGACATAGACCTTTTGCCGGTCGACACCGGCATCGTCCAGGATCGCATCGAACACCTTGCCGGCCGGACCCACGAAAGGTTTGCCGGCGAGGTCCTCCTGATCCCCCGGCTGTTCGCCGACGAAGATCACCTTGGCATTGTCAGGGCCTTCACCGAAGACGGTCTGCGTCGCGTCGCGCCACAGCGGGCAGCGGCGGCAGCCTTTCGCTGCCTCGCGCAATTCCGGAATCGTGCTTGCATCATCTTCCGGTGCTTCGACGGGCTGCTTCGGCCAATGCCGTGCCTGCACCTTTGCGTGGTGCGGCGCGGGTGTTGTCGGCATCTTCGCAATCATGTCCTTGGCGGCCTTGTCCGCTCCTGCGATCATGTCTGGAA
>NZ_RZPI01000242.1:0-7313 GCF_003998715.1 Mesorhizobium sp. M7A.F.Ca.CA.002.15.2.1 | reverse complement strand
GGCCGTGCAGGTCAGCAAGGTCGAGGTTCTCGGCCGCCACAAGGTGGTCCGCGCCAAGCTCGAAGGCCGCGAGATTGCGGCCGTCATCGGCGAGGACGAGACCGTGCCAGCCGATCCGAAGGTGCGGTTCGAGCCGGCCGGCATCAACATCTATGCCGATTCCTGGCGCGTCGAGATGGGGGCATAGATGGAAAAGACCTGGAACAACAAGGCCTGGTTCCTGGTGCTGCCGGTGCTGGTGCTGGTGGCGTTCTCGGCGGTCATCCCGCTGATGACCGTCGTCAACTATTCGGTGCAGGACACGTTCGGCAACAACGTCTTCTTCTGGGCCGGCACCGAGTGGTTCGAGGAACTGCTGTCTTCCAGCCGCTTCTGGGAAGCGATGGTCCGCAACCTGATCTTCTCCTTCATCATCCTGGCGATCGAAGTGCCGCTCGGCATCTTCATCGCGCTCAACATGCCGAAAAAGGGCTGGGGCGTGCCGGTCTGCCTGGTGCTCATGGCGCTGCCGCTGCTGATTCCGTGGAACGTCGTCGGCACCATCTGGCAGGTCTTCGGCCGCAACGACATCGGTCTGCTCGGCTACTACGTCAACGCGCTCGGCATCGACTACAACTATGTGCAGGACCCGTTCGATGCCTGGGTCACCGTCATCATCATGGATGTCTGGCACTGGACCAGCCTCGTCGTGCTGCTCTGCTATGCCGGCCTGGTCTCCATTCCGGATGCCTTCTATCAGGCGGCCAAGATCGATGGCGCCTCGCGCTGGGCGGTGTTCCGCTACATCCAGCTGCCGAAGATGAACAGGGTGCTGCTGATCGCCGTGCTGCTTCGCTTCATGGACAGCTTCATGATCTATACCGAACCCTTCGTGGTGACGGGAGGCGGTCCCGGCAACTCGACGACATTCCTGTCGATCGACCTCGTCAAGACCGCGCTCGGCCAGTTCGACCTCGGTCCGGCCGCAGCCATGTCGCTGGTCTACTTCCTCATCGTCCTTCTGCTGTCATGGGTCTTCTACACCGTGATGACCAACTACGACGCGGAGCGCTGAGATGACCGGCGCCAACGAAAGAGCCGATAGAGTGAGCGAGACCACAGCAGCGGGCAAACTGGCGAGCACACTCTCGCAGGATCAGGTCGCCCGGCTGATGCGCAAACGCGGCGAGGAATCGCGCTGGTGGTGGATCGTGCCGACGGTCTACATCGTCGTGCTTTTGCTGCCGATCTACTGGCTCATTAATATGAGCTTCAAGACCAATGCCGAGATCGTCTCCTCGCTGACGCTCTATCCGCACCAGCCGACGCTCGCCAACTACGTCACCATCTTCACCGACGCCTCCTGGTACTCGGGCTACATCAACTCGATCACCTATGTGGTGATGAATATGGTGATTTCGGTGGCTGCCGCGCTGCCGGCAGCCTACGCCTTCTCGCGCTACCGCTTCCTCGGCGACAAGCACCTGTTCTTCTGGCTGCTGACCAACCGCATGGCGCCGCCGGCGGTGTTCGCGCTGCCGTTCTTCCAGCTCTATTCGGCCTTCGGCCTGATCGACACGCACATTGCGGTGGCGCTGGCGCACTGCCAGTTCAACGTGCCGCTGGCGGTGTGGATCCTCGAAGGCTTCATGTCGGGTGTGCCGAAGGAAATCGACGAAACCGCCTATATCGACGGCTATTCGTTCCCGCGCTTCTTCGTCAGGATCTTCATGCCCCTGATCGCCAGCGGCATTGGCGTGGCCTGCTTCTTCTGCTTCATGTTCTCCTGGGTGGAACTGTTGATTGCCCGCACGCTGACCACCACCGACGCCAAGCCGATCGCCGCCACCATGACCCGCACGGTTTCGGCCGCTGGCATGGACTGGGGCCTGCTCGCCGCCGCCGGCGTGCTGACGTTGATCCCCGGCGCGCTCGTCATCTGGTTTGTGCGCAATTATATCGCCAAGGGCTTCGCCCTGGGGAGGGTTTGACGATGAATTTCGACCTCACCTGGATGGCGTGGACGTGGCCGACGGCGGCCTTTTTCGGGACCATCCTTCTGCTGCTGTGCGGCATGGCGGCTTGGGAATACGCTTCGCCGGGCGGCAATCCGCGCGTCGGCGTGCTGCGCTTCGAGACAACGCGCGGCGACCGTCTTTTCCTGTCGCTGCTTGGCAGCGCCTTTATCCATCTCGCTTGGTTGGGTCTTGTCGGATCCAACCTGTGGTGGGCTCTCGCTCTCTCCGTGGTCTACGCCATTGGCGTGTTCCGCTACGTATAGAGGGGGAAACTGTTGGAGCGACCGCGTGCCGGCGGCCGCTCCAGATCGCACTTGAACCTTAAAACTGTGGAGGAAACACATGCGAAGGCAATTTTTAACATCAACGACGGCCCTTGTCCTGTTGCTGGGCGTGGGCAATGCCTATGCCGGGATGGACGAGGCAAAGGCTTTCCTGGACAAGGAAATCGGCCCGCTCTCGACGCTCGACCGCGCTGGCCAGGAAGCCGAAATGCAGTGGTTCATCGATGCCGCGAAGCCTTTCGCCGGCATGGACATCAAGGTCGTTTCGGAAACCATCGCCACGCACCAGTATGAATCGCAGGTGCTGGCGCCGGCCTTTACCGCCATCACCGGCATCAAGATCACGCATGACGTCATCCAGGAAGGCGACGTCGTCGAGAAGATCCAGACCCAGATGCAGACGGGCCAGAACCTTTATGACGGCTGGGTCAACGATTCCGACCTGATCGGCACCCACTGGCGCTACCAGCAGGTGCGCAATTTGACCGACTGGATGGCGGGCGAGGGCAAGGATGTCACCAACCCGAACCTCGACCTGAAGGATTTTATCGGCACCTCGTTCACGACCGCTCCGGACAAGAAGCTCTACCAGCTTCCCGACCAGCAGTTCGCGAACCTCTACTGGTTCCGTTACGACTGGTTCAACGACGAGAAGAACAAGGCGGACTTCAAGGCCAAGTACGGCTACGACCTTGGCGTTCCCGTCAACTGGTCTGCCTATGAGGACATCGCCGAGTTCTTCACCGGCCGCGAGATCGACGGCAAGAAGGTCTATGGCCACATGGACTACGGCAAGAAGGACCCGTCGCTCGGCTGGCGGTTCACCGACGCCTGGCTGTCGATGGCCGGCAATGGCGACAAGGGCCTGCCGAACGGTCTGCCGGTCGATGAGTGGGGCATCAAGGTCGACGAGAATTCGCGTCCGGTCGGCTCCTGCACGGCGCGCGGGGGCGACACCAATGGCCCGGCCGCCGTCTACTCGATCCAGAAATACCTCGACTGGCTGAAGGCCTACGCTCCGGCGGAAGCCCAGGGCATGACCTTCTCCGAATCCGGCCCGGTTCCGGCGCAGGGCGCGGTTGCCCAGCAGATCTTCTGGTACACCGCCTTCACCGCTTCGATGGTCGATGCCGGCGCCAAGGCGGTGCTGAACGACGACGGTACGCCGAAGTGGCGCATGGCGCCGTCGCCGCATGGCGTCTACTGGAAGGACGGCATGAAGCTCGGCTATCAGGACGTCGGCTCCTGGACGCTGATGAAGTCGACCCCGACCGACCGCGCCAAGGCCGCCTGGCTCTACGCGCAGTTCGTCACCTCGAAGACAGTCGACGTGAAGAAGAGCCATGTCGGCTTGACCTTCATCCGCGAGAGCACGATCCACGACAAGAGCTTCACCGAGCGGGCTCCGAAGCTCGGTGGCCTGATCGAGTTCTACCGTTCGCCGGCCCGCGTTCAGTGGTCGCCGACCGGCACCAACGTGCCTGACTATCCGAAGCTGGCACAGCTCTGGTGGCAGGCGATCGGCGATGCGTCGTCGGGCGCCAAGACCGCGCAGGAAGCGATGGACTCGCTCTGCGGCGAACAGGAAAAGGTCATGAGCCGCATCGAGAAGTCGGGCGTTCAGGGCGATATCGGCCCGAAGATGGCCGAAGAGCATGACCTCGCCTACTGGAACGCCGACGCGGTCAAGAAGGGCAATCTCGCTCCTCAGTTGAAGATCGAGAACGAGAAGGAAAAGCCGATCACCATCAACTACGACGAACTGGTGAAGAGCTGGCAGAAGTAGCCTTGGTGTCGGCGCTCGCGCCAGCATCATGAGAATAGGGGGAGGCGGCATCTTGCCGTCTCCCCTGTTTGTGCAAAAGACTAAAGCGCGTCGCGTTGAGACGGATTCATGCAACGCGCTTTAGGTCTTTGTTTTTGTGCATGTCGTTCTCCCAAAACCGAGGTCACCTTTGGGCGACATGCATTAAGCGGGGAAGCAGAATGACCGGATACATCCTTGCCATCGACCAGGGCACGACTTCGACCCGGGCGATCCTGTTCGACGGCGATATGAAGGTCGCCGGCAGCGGGCAGAGGGAATTCATCCAGCACTATCCGGCCTCCGGCTGGGTCGAGCACGATCCCGAAGACATCTGGGCGAGCGTGGTGACGACCGTGAAGGCGGCGCTGAAGAAGGCCGGCCGGGCTGCATCCGAAGTGGCCGCGCTCGGCATCACCAATCAGCGCGAGACCATCGTCATCTGGGACAAGGCGACCGGCAAGCCGATCCACAATGCCATTGTCTGGCAGGACCGGCGCACCACGCCGCTGTGCCAGAAACTGAAGAAGCAGGGACTGGAGAAAAAGTTCACCAAAAAAACCGGCCTGCTGCTTGATCCGTATTTTTCCGGTACCAAGATCGCCTGGATGCTGGACAAGGTAAAAGGGGCGCGGCGTCGTGCCGAGAAAGGCGAGTTGCTCGCCGGCACCATCGACAGCTTTCTGATCTGGCGGCTGACCGGCGGCAAGGTCCACGCCACGGATGCCACCAACGCGTCGCGCACGCTGGTCTACAATATCGAGAAAAATGCCTGGGACAACGAACTGCTGTCGATACTGAACATCCCGGCGAAAATGCTACCCGAGGTAAAGGACTGCGCCGATGACTATGGAATCACGGAGAAAAATCTCTTCGGCGCCGAGATAAGAATCCTCGGTGTTGCCGGCGACCAGCATGCGGCGACCATCGGCCAGGCCTGTTTCGAGCCGGGCATGATGAAATCCACCTACGGCACGGGCTGCTTTGCGCTGCTCAACACCGGCAGCGACCTTGTGCGTTCGAAGAACCGGCTCTTGACCACTATTGCCTACAGGCTGAACGGCAAGACCACTTATGCGCTGGAGGGCTCGATCTTCATTGCCGGCGCCGCGGTCCAATGGCTGCGCGACGGCATCAAGGTGATCGGCAAGGCCGAGCAAAGCGGCAAGCTGGCTGCCGAGGCTGATCCAACGCAAAACGTCTACCTGGTGCCGGCCTTCGTCGGGCTCGGCGCGCCGCATTGGGACGCCGAGGCACGCGGCGCCATTTTCGGGCTGACGCGCAATTCCGGGCCGGCGGAATTCGCCCGCGCCGCACTCGAATCCGTCGCCTACCAGACGCGCGACCTGCTCGACGCCATGCGAAAGGACTGGAAGGGAGCTTCGGCCAAGACCGTGCTGCGGGTCGACGGCGGCATGGTTGCGTCGGACTGGACCATGCAGAGGCTGGCCGACATCCTCGACGCGCCGGTCGACCGTCCGACCATCCTGGAGACGACGGCGCTGGGTGCCGCGTGGCTCGCCGGGTCGAAGGCAGGCGTGTGGCCGGATGCCAAGAAATTCGCGAAGAGCTGGGCGCTGGAGCGGAGGTTCCAGCCGGCCATGGATGGCTCTGCGCGCGCAGCCAAACTTGCTGGTTGGCGCGATGCTGTGCGCCGGACGCTGAGCACGCCATAGGCCTCAGTTGGCAGGGGTGACCGAAAAGAAAGGCCCGCGCCACTTCTGGCATGGGCCTTCAATGCAGCACTATCAATTACTCCCACTCACCCACATCAATAAGGCGAGCGGCACTCCCTGCGGGGGCCGTAATTCGGCTGGAACGTGTTGTCCGAAGCACGGTAGCTGCGGTAGTGGTCGTAGCACCATCGCACATGCGCATTGCCTTCATAGACGCGGTTGTTTTCGTTGTTGATGATTGCCCCGGTAATCAGCGCGCCGGTAGCGAAGGCCGCAAGCGGGAACCAATAATCGCCGTGACGACGGTAGCCGGGGCGATATTCACGATAGCCCCGATGGCCGTTCCAATACATGCCGCGATTGCGGGAAAAATTGCGGTCACGCGAAAAACTGCGGTCACGCGAAAAATTGCGATTGTAGCGGTCCTTGCGCCACTCCCGGTACTGGACTGTCTGTACATCCGGCACCGCGACCTGGGACTGCGGCACATAGTTCGGTTGGGCATTAACCGACACCGCCTCCGCCGCAACGAATGTGGCGGAGAGAGCGGTCGCCAGCAGGCTCGTTGTGATTCTGTTCATTGGTCTTCTCCTCGATGGTTTGGCGGACGTCCCTGTGCCCGAAAAACGAGCGGCGCATACAATTGTTCCCCAGACTGGATGCCACCGTCAGGCATAAATGGCAGCGTTCCTTGGCCGTTCTCCCCCCGACAGCGCGTGGGACAAGTGCCGCGACAGGGCGAAGCCGCCCGTGTTTGCGAGACCTCTTTTTCCGGTTGACCGGTCGAGGCACTCTCCCTATGTTCCGCGCAATTTCGAGGGCCGCCTTTCGCCCGCGGGAGCGCGTAGCTCAGCCGGTAGAGCAACTGACTTTTAATCAGTAGGTCATGGGTTCGAATCCCATCGCGCTCACCATTGTTTTAGCATTAAATATCAGCCACTTAGGGCCTTTGAGTCTTTGAGAAAGCAGCGACTGTCCGAGTTTTCACGGCCTGCACGCCCTTCTCAAGGATCTCGCCACGGGCAACGCATGACAAGATCGTCCGACTTCGGATCGTTGATTCTACAAGTCTTTGATTTTGTTGAACGGCGGCGGCGGCTCCCACCGCGATCCGACAGTCACTGCTGCCATTGATCGACCTTACCGGCCGGGACGAAGCCGTCAGCGCTTCCAGAAATCGCGGTGCGGTGCGAGCATCTCGTCGGCGATTTCGGGGAAGGGGCCAAAGACCTCGATCTTTCTCTGGCCGGAGCCGAGGACGGTGCGCGAAGAGAGGCTCATCGTCGGATTCTCCGCGTGATCCCCGGTGAGCGCCAGGAGTTCGGTCTCCTCGACCCCGTAAACCAGCCGCCCGATATTGGCCCAATACATCGTGCCGGCGCACATCGCGCACGGCTCGAAGGTTGAGACCAGCGTGCATTGCCACAGGAACTCCGGCGCGTAGGCAGCCGCGGCGCGGCGGGCGAGCTCCGTCTCGGCATGGCGCACCGTGTCGAGATTGCCCTGCCGCATCAGCACGCGGTCATCCGGCCCGACCAGAACGCAACCAAAG
>NZ_RZPI01000241.1:0-7334 GCF_003998715.1 Mesorhizobium sp. M7A.F.Ca.CA.002.15.2.1 | reverse complement strand
AATGGTGAGCGCCGAAGCTGCGAGGATTTTCATGAACATGGTTTGTCTCCATTGTCTGTGAACTCGTCGCGTAGCGACTGGTGGGACAACCTCGCGGCCTGGTGAAGGTTCCCGATAAATTCTCGCGCCGGCAGAGCCAACCGCTCCCGCCCTGGCGCAATGCTTTTGGCGCAGTGCGATAAAAAAAACGGCTTTTCCTTCAACTCGAATGATGCTTTAAGGCGCACATCCACAGGGGTGCTCCGTACGGTCGGGGCTGAGACGGGGGCGGCAAGCCCACAGACCCTAGAAGCTGATCTGGGTAATACCAGCGGAGCGAGGCGGGCGATGTTTTCAGGCGCACAGATTTCCCTATATCCCATGACCGACGATTTCGTCGGTGTCATCCTTGGCGCGCTCGGTGCGCTCGATCCCTGGCGCGACAAACTCAGGATCGAGACCGACGACATCTCGACCTTGCTGATCGGGCCGCCCGAAGTGCTGTTTCCTGCCATGCGCGACCTCTTCGTGGCGGCGGCACGCAGCGGCAAACATTGCGTGTTGTCGGCCACCATCTCGCGCGGCTGCCCTGGCGAGCCGGACGATCCGATCTGCCGCTCCGATGCGTTTGGCGGGCCCGTCGGTCCACTCGGCCCCCGCAAGGACGCGGCCATCGCGGCGGTGCGCAATGCTGCTGCCACCGGCCAGCCGGCGGCGGCGCAGTTCTCGCTCTATGTGATGGGCACAGACGACCACATGGACGAGATCTACGGCTGCATAGACTTTCTCAAGCAGTCCGGCGTCTATGAGCGCTCCAAACATTTCTGCACGAAACTGCGCGGTGATGCCGGTGCGATCTTTTCGGCGCTGGACGAGGCTTTCTGCCGTTTCGGACCAGGCGCTGGCCACGTAACCCTCGACGTCACGGTCTCGGCCAACAGCCCGTCGGCCGTCTGAAGCCGCGCCGCTCTCGCGGCCGTCAAAGGTTATCTCCCGTGGTCTCATCATCAGTCGCTTCGCGCCCGATCGCGAGCTTTCTCGTCAAGGCAATGCCGGCCATGATCTCGGCCGGTTTGCTCCTGCTGGCGTGGGAGCTTTATGCCACCTATTCCGGCATCAGGGCCACGATACTGCCGGCGCCGTCACGCGTCTTCGAGCAAGCGATGCTCAATCGCGAGGCGCTGGCCGACAATGCCGTTCCGACCATCCGTGCCACGCTTCTTGGCTTTGCCTGTTCGCTCAGCGCCGCCTTCGTGCTGTCGATGCTGGTCGACTTCTTCCAGCCGCTGCGGCGTGCGTTGTTTCCCGTCTTCATCGTCAGCCAGACCTTGCCGCTGGTGGCGGTCGCGCCGCTGGTGGTGCTGTGGTTCGGCTTCGGGCTGGCGCCCAAGATCATGCTGGTGGCGCTGGTCACCTTTTTTCCGATGCTGGTTGCATTGGTCGAAGGCTATGAGGCGACCGAGGCCGAGATCGGGCAAATGCTGCGCGCCATGGGGGCAGGGCGCTGGCGCATCTTCCTGCTGGCGCGGCTGCCTTCGGCGCTGCCTTACTTCTTTGCCGGGTTGAGGATCTCCATCACCTATGCGGTGGTCGGCGCCATCTTCGCTGAATATGCCGGTGCCGCGAAGGGTCTGGGCATCTACATGCTCAACGCCAAAAACAATTTCCGTCCTGATCTGGTTCTTGCCGCCGTCGGTGTCAGCGCGGCGCTGACCCTTGTCCTGTTCGGGTTGACCGTGTTGCTGCAGCGCCTTGCCATGCCCTGGGAGCGAGCCGACAGGGAAACTGCCGGGAAGGGGGCCTGGCGATGAGCCGGCTCGAACTGCGGCATGTGCACAAGGCGTTCGGTGGGCTCGACGTGCTGGCCGATATTTCGCTCAGCGTCGGCGCTGGTGAGTTCGTCTCGATCCTTGGACCCTCGGGTGCCGGCAAGTCGACGCTGTTCCAGCTTCTGACCGGCGCCGAGCATGGCGAGGGCGAGATGTTGTTCGACGGCGCGCGGCTCGACGACCACGGCAGGCACTTCGCCTTCATGCCGCAGCGCGACGCGCTGATGCCATGGCGGCGCATCCTCGACAACACGACGCTCGGGCTCGAAGTGCAAGGTATGAGGAGACAGGCGGCGCGGGCGCGCGTTGCGCCGTTGTTTGCCGAATTCGGGCTTGCCGGCTTCGAGCGGCATTTTCCCGCGCAGCTGTCCGGCGGCATGCGCCAGCGCGCGGCCTTGCTGCGCACCGTGGTGCAGGAGCGCGACATGCTCCTGCTCGACGAGCCGTTCGGCGCGCTCGATGCGCTGACCCGCACCGCCATGCAGCGCTGGCTCGAACAGATGTGGCGGCATCATCGCTGGACGGCGCTCTTGATCACCCATGACGTGCGCGAAGCCGTGTTCCTGTCCGACCGCATCTATGTGCTGTCGGCGCGCCCGGCCCGCATCGTGCGTGAAATCAGGGTGCCGTTGCCGCGCCCGCGCAGCCTTGGCGGCGATGCCGCGCGCCAGGCAAGCGCGCTCGAGGCCGAAATCCTCGACATCATCCTCAACCCCAATCCATCCAAAGGACACGATCATGACTGACTTGACGCGCCGGCAGGCCTTGTTGCTGACCCTTGCCACCGGCCTTCCCTTGATTGCCGGGACGGGTCGGGCTCGAGCACAATCGGCGGCACAAAAGGTCACCGTCGCCCTCGACTGGACGGTCAATACCAACCACATCGGACTGTTCGTCGCCCGCGACAAAGGGTTTTATCGCGAAGCCGGGCTCGAGGTCGACATCCTGCCCTACAGCGATACCGGTGCGGGCACGCTGGTCGCAAACCGCGTCGCCGATTTCGGCATCAACGGCACCATCAGCCTGTTCACCCAGAGAACCGCCGGGGCGGATCTGAAGGGCGTCTATGCGGTGGTGCAATCCGAAACAGGCCGCGTGGTCTTCAATGCGGCACGCAACGAGATCAAAAGCCCAAGAAGCCTCGACGGCTTGATCTATGGCGGCTTCGGCAGTGCCTGGGAAAACGCGCTGATATCGACCATCATTCGCCACGACGGCGGCAAGGGCAATTTCGAGACGGTGACGCTCGGCACCTCAGCCTATGAGGCGCTGGCCAATGGGTCGGTCGATTTCACGCTCGAAGTCTCGACCTGGGAGGGTGTCGAAGCCGAACTCAGGGGCGTCAAGCAGCGCAGCTTCGTCTATGCCGATTATGGCGTGCCTGATGAGCACACGACGCTGATCTCTTCGAGCGAAGCCTATCTCCAGGCCAATCCCAAGCCTGCGGCCGACTTCGTTCAGGCGACGCGACGCGGCTACCAGTTCGCTGTCGACCACCCCGACGATGCGGCAACCCTGCTGATCGCTGCAAACAAGGATGCCTTGACCAATCCGGCGCTGATCCACGCCTCGCTGAAGGCATTGATCGACGGCCATTATCTACGCAGCCAAAGCGGGGCCATCGGGACGATGGATCCGGCCAAGATGGAAGCGATTGGCGACTATCTCTTCGCCTCCGGCATTTTGCGCGATTCCGACGGCAAGCTGGTTGCTCGACGTCCGGATTTCGGGAGCTATTTCCGCAACGACTATCTGAGCTAGTCTGGCAAAACCAAATGACATGGGTCGCCAGTCTTTCTTGGCGACCGCGTGGAGCAGGTCGTCTGGAAGTGGCGCCCTGGCTCCCCGACAGCCAGTTTAATACCGATCTGATCTTGTTGATTAACTGCCCGGCAATGGTTGCGTGCAAAGGTCGCCCTGAGGGATCATTGGGGTGTCTGCATTGCTCATATCAAAAAGCGAGGCGCTTTCGCACGTCAGTGACGGCAGGATTCTGTCCGCAGCCCGAAAGCGTGAGATCCTGGTGGATTTGCGGGAAGGTTTCTTTCGGATCTGCGCGCTGGCCTTCGCGGGCATGTTCGTCTACCGCGGCGTGTATCACCTGATGCTCGACCCGACGCGCATCAATGTGGCGCTGGTGGCAATTTCCGAGATCCTGACCTTTACCTGGCTGCTTCTGTCGCGTCGGCCGAAGGTTCGCGACTGGAACCCGCTCACGGTGGTTGTCTCCGTGATCGCCAGCTTCGGTGTCGGTTTCATCGACCTGGAGCCGGGCGTGGCCATCATCCCGGTCCATGTTGCGGCGCCGCTGCAGGCCCTGGCGTTGGGGTTCGTAATCTGGGGAAAGATATCGCTGGGGCGTTCTTTCGCCATTCTGCCGGGCAATCGCGGCGTGATGACAGGCGGTGCCTACCGTCTGGTGCGGCATCCGATCTATGCCGGCTATCTTGCCGGCCATCTCTTGTTCCTGCTGTCGGCCTTTTCCTTCTACAATCTAGCCGTCTACGCGGTGATCACCTTCTTCCAGGTGCACCGCATCCTGCGTGAAGAGGCGCTGCTGGCCGTCACGCCGGAGTATCGGGACTATATGAAGCGCGTCCACTACAGGCTGTTCTACGGCGTCGTTTGACAGGCGCCCCGGCGCGCAGAATCGTTCGGTCTGCAACCACACTGGCAACGTTCGATCGTCAATAGACCTGCGCATTGTTTGTGCAAGCTAATATTGCGACTTTTACTGGCGTTTATTTCAGAAATTTTGAGATATATATACCACACTTCAATTTCAGTATTCTCTCTCTGTGAAGCTGAAACTCACTACCTCGCGTAATTGCTTCTGCAATCGGCTTCTCGCCATCTCCGGCCGATCGGAAAGCCCGCCACGCTGGTGGGCTTTCTGCGGTCCACAGGCGTGCCGGAATTAAATTCTGGTTGCCGTCACCAGGATGGCCGTTTCTGTTGCTGGCGTGACTTCTTCCGCGCGATGCCCGCCACAATCGCGGAACGGTAGGCCTTTGGAGCGCTCGTCTTTTGAACATCGCAGCTGCGAGGTTCAATCCTACGGCGCCGGCTCCTATGGCGGCGGCGGCCTTGGGCTCGTGCTGCTCATCGTCATCGTGCTTGTCGTACTCGGGTGCATCTAGCCGGGTTATCGCCAACTGATCGCAATCTCGTGAGCGCCCCAATGTCGGCGTGCACCGGATTGTGATGCAGGCAAGCCGGCTTGTGATCCTGCACTCTGCAAAACTTTCGTATGGTCATTGCGGTCCACACCCCCCCGTGGAAACAAGAGGAGAGGGTCCCACCCCTTGTCCTCCTCCAAGGCCCGCTCCGGTTCACCGTAGCGGGCTTTTGCTTGCTGGCGAGGCAAAACCGGCTCGCATCAAACCCTATGGGCGAGGCGTTCAGATGCTGGCGCCAGTCGACTACTCCATGTCAGGCACGTCACCGCTGACGAAGAGCGTGTTCGGCGGACCATATTCGCCCAGCGTCGGATCGGCCTCACGGCTCCAGGCGATGACGCCGGAATGCTTTGCCGTCAGAGCCCTGGCGGTGCGTATGGCGCGATCCTCGCTCTGCTGGTCGGCGGGTCCAAAGGCTGGGAACAACTCGCCATCCTCACCGCGATCGAACGCGACCACGACGATCAGCCTGGGATTTTTCTGGCCACTGGAATCGGACATCTTGCACCTTTGGCGCAGAACCTATCACATTGCTCGGGGTTGAAGGCCGCGAATCGATGAATGCCGACTTTGGGGAGTGGCATCGTGCAAGATCAGCGTTTCGATGAGCCGGTCAGGATTGCGCTCGGCCGATCGCGAAACTCGATCTTCAACGTGGAGCGGGTCGCTCAGGCTGCCGACATCCTGCTGAACCGCTGGCCGGTTGCGACCGGGCAAAAGCATATGGTTGCCCGCAAGGCCTGTCTGGCCGTGCTCGAGGGAAAGAAAGAAGTCTCGGCGGCAAGAGCGGCGTTCATCAACGCCGCTATCGAGGCGGACATCCTCGTCGAACCGCGTGAGGTGTCGATCCCGTAGCCTGTCCCTGGTGAAATTGAATCAGGATCTGGCTCCATCCCCTTGATGTATGCCCCTTTTTGGCGATCGCCGACCGGCTTTTCAGGGCTATTGACCTGCCTCTCGGCACGCCCTGCACGGTTATCCCGCACATTTCGCTGCCTGTTGGTCAGTCTTCGGCATCTGTTGACATAGCATCCGGGCCTCGGTATTGAACAGGATTATACAGGTTCATTGAACAGGTACCCTTATGAAGCGGCGCGCGGTTCAACTGTCTCCCGGCACGGGCAAGCCCGAGCAGATCGCCACCGTCCTCGAACATGAGATCCGTTCCGGCGTCCTCGGTTTCGGCGACCGCCTTCAAAGCGAGAACGAACTCGTCCAGCGCTTCTCCGTTAGCCGCAATACGGTCCGCAAAGGCCTCGAGGAACTGTCCAGCCGCGGGCTGATCACGACCAAGGTTGGTATCGGCTCGTTCGTCACCTTCGACGGCAAGCCGGTCGACGACTCGATCGGCTGGTCGCGCGCGCTGGCCGATGCCGGCGCCAATGCCGAGACGCGGACGCTGCGGCTGGAGGTCATCGAAGACCCCGATCTGGCTGCGCTGCTTGGCATCGAAAGCCCGTTCTTCATCGCCGTCGACCGGGTGCGCACCAACGCCAGCGACGGCCATGCGATCTCCATCGAGCGCAGCCGGTTGCCATTGTCCTCCGAGCTCGAGGACGTACCGTTGCGCGGATTGCGCGAGGGCTCGCTGCACCAGACGCTGCGCGTCGCCGGCCTCATTCCCGACCATGGCGAGGAATGGGTCGAGATCGAGATGCTCAATGCCGAGGATGCGGCCATCCTCGGCTGCCCGCAAGGCACGCCTTTCCTGCGTGGCCGCCGGCTGACGCGCGCCGCCGACGACCGGCCGATCGAGTACGTCACCAGCCTGCTCAATCCGGCGCATTTTGCGCTGCATATGAGGTTCTGAGCGATGTCGGATGCGACCAGCAAGGCTATTGACCGCGCCATGGGGGCGCTTGTCGGCGGAGCGCTGGGCGATGCGCTCGGCATGCCGACGCAGCTTTTGTCGCCGGTTCGCATTGCCGAACTCTACGGCCATGTTGAGGATTTCATCGAGCCTTTCCCGGATCATCCGGTGTCGAAGGGATTGGCCGCCGGCACCATCACCGACGATACCGAGCAGGCGTTGCTGCTCGGCCGCATCCTGGTCGAATCCGGCGACCGTTTCGACCACGCGCGCTGGGTCAATGCGCTGCTCGACTGGGAACGCGAGGTTAAGGCGCGTGGCAGCTATGACCTTTTGGGGCCATCGACCAAACGCGCCATCGACGCCATCAACAATGGTATGCCGGCTGAGGAAGCGGGGCGCAGCGGCGACACCAATGGTGCGGCGATGCGTATCGCGCCGGTCGGCATCATGATGCCGCTCGAACCGTTGGAAGGATTCGTCGGCAAGGTGGCTGAGACCTGCCGGGCCACGCACAACACCTCGATTGCCATCGCC
>NZ_RZPI01000240.1:0-7402 GCF_003998715.1 Mesorhizobium sp. M7A.F.Ca.CA.002.15.2.1 | reverse complement strand
ACCTACCGGACGCTGCAAAAACTGGCCGGGCCGGTTGCCGAAACGCATCTGCCGCCGGCCGACGCCAACAGCGGCGAGGGTCATTTTGACGGACGCTGGCGGGTGTCGCGACAGACGCTCTACATCGATGCGGCGGCGCGGCCTTCGGCGCCCAAGACCTTCGATTTCTCCGGCCTGCAAGCGCGCAGCGTCGAGATCGTGCTGCGCCAGGCCGGCAAGCAACCGGCCGACATCGAAGGCGTCTGCGACGGCACGCTGGCGATCCGTGCCGGCGGCGCTTCACGCACCATCGCCACGGGCACGGCATTTCGCTTTCGCCTGTCCGGCGAGGACGATACGGTCAGCCTGTTTCCAAGTGACGGCCTGAACCGCTGCGCGGCAAGAATCCGCTCCAGCCTTGCTCCGGCCGGCGCGCCGCTCACCATCCGACGCGAAGAGACCGCCGATCCGGCGCTTGCCGCTTTCGACAGTCGCTACGAGCGTTGCCCGACGCCAGACCCAACCGGCCTCGATCCTCTCAGCCGCGCCTTCTATGCCAGCCGTTGGCTGTCGCAGACCTGTGCCTTGCCGATCGGAAAGCCGCGCCTGCTGCGCAAATCGCGCGACGGCTTCAACGCCAAGGTCGAGGCGCTGATGGGAGCGCCGCTGTCCGACAGCGCCATCGACAAGGGCGACCCGGAGCTGCCGCTCGACTTCTCCAGGGCCCCAAAACTGAAGCTGATCTATCTGTCATCCCTGGAGTTCAAGGCCGACTTCTCCGGCCGCATCATCGAACGGCTGATCCGTCATCATGCAGCCCTCGGCACCAAGGTGCGCATCCTGGTCACCGACGTGCTGGAGCGCGACAAGGACGACGCCATGCTGCATCGGCTGGCGGCCGAATTCCCCAATGTCGGGCTGCAGGAATATCGCTGGCGGGCGGACCGGGGCGCGCCGATCGACGAGCAGATTTCACAATTGCACAAGGTCCATCACGTCAAGATGCTGGCGACGCTTGCCGACGATCCACGGCGGTCGCGCGCCATCATCGGCGGCCGCAACATCCATGACGGCTTCCTGTTCCACCAGCCGATCGATCTGTCGCGCTATCCAGACCTTGAGCAATACGGCAAGACCGACGGGTTGTCGCTGAACTACTATTCGAACTGGAGCGACTTCGACATCGAGTTCGCCGATCCGGCCACGGTCGAGACCCTTGCCGCGCATCTTTCGACAGTGTGGCTGCGCGACGCCGACACCAATCTGGCGCGCCCCTTCTCCATTCCGGTCCGGTCCGACGGCGCCCGTCCTTCAGGCACGGCACGACACTTCATTTCGGTGCCTTACGAGGATGGCCATGCGCTGGAGGACTATTTCGTCGAGTTGGTCGACGCCGCCCAGCACCATATCCAGATCGTTAATCCCTACCTCAACCTGACGCCCAAGCTTGCCCAGGCTGTTGACCGGGCGCTCGCCCGCGGCGTCAGGATCGACATTGTCGGCCGCATCGATCTCAAGGGCGATATCGGCGGCAAGTTTCTCACCGCGCTCAACAAGCTGTTTGTCGAGAAATATGGCGATCGCATCAACATCCGCGAGTTCAAGGCGCCTGACGTGGTGCTGCATTCCAAGATCATGATGATCGACGAAAGGCTGGTCGCCATCTCGTCGGTCAACCTCAACAACCGCAGCTTCTTCCACGACAGTGAGAACGGCATGATGGTGCTCGATCCGGCCTTCTACACCAGGATGAAGCCGATCTATGACGACTATGTCGCCCACTCCAAACCGGTCGCCACCAATGTGACGATCCCGTGGGCCTACCGGCTGCTTTTCGACGAGGACTGGGTCCGGCAGGCGTTCTGACTCTCTAGCGCAGATAGCGCTCCTGCGCGAGGTCGCGGACGTCGATGTCAGGCACCCGGTTGGAGATGATGTCGGCCAGCACCTTGCCCGAGCCGCAAGCCATGGTCCAGCCGAGCGTGCCGTGGCCGGTGTTGAGATAGAGATTGGAAAGCTCGGTGCGGCCGATCAGCGGCGGACCATCCGGCGTCATCGGCCGCAGCCCGCACCAGAACGTCGCGTCCCGCATCGCGCCGGCGCCAGGAAAGAGATCGCCGACCGAGTGTTCCAGCGTGCGCCGCCGCGATTCGTGCAGCCTGAGGTCGAAGCCGGAAATCTCGGCCGTACCGCCAACCCGGATGCGGTCGCCAAGCCGGGTGATCGCCACCTTGTAGGTCTCGTCCATCACCGTCGAGACCGGCGCCGCCGCCGCGTCCTTGATCGGCACGGTGATCGAATAGCCCTTGACCGGATAGACCGGGATCGGCCGCTTCACTCGGCGCATGAAACCCGCCGAATAACTGCCCAGCGCCATCACATAGGCGTCGGCGGTCTTCCAGCCCTTGCTGGTGCTGAGATTGGCAATGCGGTTGCGGCTGCGGATGACGCGCCAGATCGTCACGTCGTACTCGAACTTGACGCCACGGGCCACACAGAGTTCGGCCAGCCTGTCGGTGAACATCTTGCAGTCGCCGGTCTCGTCGTGCGGCAGCCTGAGGCCGCCGACGAACTTTTCGCGCACCCCGGCAAGGCCAGGCTCAGCCGCGATGCAACCGTCCTGGTCGAGGATCTCGTAAGGCACGCCATACTTCTTCAGCACCTCGACATCGCCGCCGGTGCCGTCAAGCTGCTTTTGCGTCCGGAACAGCTGCAGCGTGCCCTGGGTCCGCTCGTCATAGGCGATGCCGGTCGCTTCGCGCAGCGCCTTGAGCGTATCGCGGCTGTATTCGGCCAGCGGCACCATGCGCGCCTTGTTGATCGCATAGCGCTCGGCCGTGCAGTTGCGCAGCATCTTGATGAGCCATGTCCACATATGCGGATCGAAGGCCGGCCGCACCACCAGCGGGCCATGCTTCATCAGCAGCCATTTGATCGCCTTCAGCGGAATGCCGGGCCCGGCCCAGGGCGAGGCGTAGCCGGGCGAAATTTCGCCGGCATTGGCGAAGCTGGTTTCCAGCGCCGGGCCTTTCTGGCGGTCGAGAACCGTCACCTCGTGGCCGGCCTCGGCGAGAAAGTACGCCGTGGTCACTCCGATGACGCCGCCGCCCAGCACCATGATCTTCATCGTTTACTCCTTGCCGCGTCGCACGCCCTTGAGGACGCCTGGACGCGGCGCATTCCGATTTGCGCATGATCCCCGGCGAAAATCGATGCCGATTTTCGAGATCATGCAGTGTTGCCTGTTCACGCCGCCGCAGGACCGGGGTCGTCGTCCCCTGTCTGCCGCATTCCGGCCCTTTCGCCAAGGGGCCGCCAATCGGCTGCGGCGCTGTAGACGAGGGTGAGCCCATGCGGCCGTCGCGCCTCGGCCTGGGATTTCTCCCTGACGGCACGCCGCGCGGCCTCCGGCTGGTAGAGCACGGTCGCGATCAGGACCGACTCCCGCCTGCCGTCGGCCTGTTCGATCCATGCAGTCTGGCCCTCGGCCATGCCGAGCATGCAAAGCCCCCGCCTTGTCATGATCGACAGGCTGGAGCCGACCGGGCCGCGCACCTCATTCTGCACCAGGGTCCGGGTCTGGGCGGGGCCGGCATCGACACGGAATACCAGCCTGCTGTTCAGCGTCACGATATCGGATCCGACCGAATCCATCGCGACGACCTCGGCCTTGGAAAGCTTGTCTTCAAGCATTGGAACAATCGGATCCGCGAAAGCCCGCCGACGCTCCAACATGATTTCGAGGACGGCGAAGTCCTTTGTCGTCAGCTGGAAATTCGCGCCTGTCATCACCGTCTCCATGATCAGGCCCCCTCCCGCCCGCAGGCCGGCGTATCGACCACTTCGATGGTCGCCGACAGTTCCCGGCCGCCACGGCTGCTCCAGCACACCGTCTGCCCAGCGGTCGCGCCGATGAGCGCCGTCCCCATCGGCGTCAGCACCGAGATCCTGTTTTCACTGATGTCTGCTTCGCCGGGATAGACCAGCGTGACGCGCTGGATGTTGCCGCCATCGTTGCGGATTGTTACCGCCGAGCCCATCCGCACGACATTGGCCGGCATGGAAGCCGCTGCCGTGACAACGGCACGGTCCATCTCCGAAAGCAATTCTTCGGCCGTCTCGGGCACGCGGTCGAGCGACGCCCGCGCCAGGCCCGTCAGCCTATGATGGTCGGCATCGGTGACCAGAAGCCGGCTCGGTGGACGCAATCCTGTTGCATGTTGCATGGCAAACCTCATGACTTGGCGCATCGAACAGACGCGCGCCTGCCGCCGCGCAAACGGTGGCTTGATGAAAAACCGGCAGCCGCGAAGCTGTCTGGCTCGGGAATGATAATGTCAGGTAGAAATGCCCCGGTTCGGACGGACGCCAAAAGGCGACCGCGCCGGGGCTACGATCCCGCGATCGGGCAGACCCTGAACAAGGTTCTGATATAAGCTGGGTTGCTCATGCATGGAGCCTTGCCGACAGGCGTCCGCTTGTCAAGCGCGGCCAAACCGCTCAACCGCCGACATAGCGCCGATGGAAGCGCGGACCGAGGCTGGTCAGGATCTCGTAGCCGATGGTGCCGGCATGGCCGGCGGCGTCATCGACGCTTTGCGAGGGACCGAGCAGTTCGACCAGATCACCCTCGCGCAGCCTGCCGGCCGGCAGGGCGGAAATGTCGAGAATGATCGAATCCATCGACACCCGCCCGACGAAAGGTAGCCGCACGCCCTCGAACCAGGCGGCGGACGCGGCGCGGCGTTGCCAGCCATCAGCGTAGCCGAACGAAATCGTCGCCAGCCTGAGCGGGCCTTGCGCATGATAGCTGTGGCCATAGCCGACGCCGGCGCCCTTTTCGACGCTGCGCGTCTGTGCCACCTTTGCCTGCAGCCGCACCACCGGCAGCATCGGATTGGACTTTGGCGGCGTCGGATTGATGCCGTAGAGGGCGGCACCGGGGCGGGCGAGATCGTAGTGAAAGGACGGCCCAAGAAAGATGCCGGAGGAATTGGCCAGCGACGCCGGCGCCTTCGGCAACATTGCGCGCAGCCGCTCGAACACCGACCGCTGCTTCTCATTGGCCGGATGCTCCGGCTCGTCGGCGCAGGCCAGATGGCTCATCACGTAACGGATGTCGATGCCGTCGAAAGCCTGCGGATCGGCGGCGATGCGATCCACATCCCGAGGCGCCATGCCGAGCCGCGACATGCCGCTGTCGACCTGGACCGCGGCCGGCAGTTTTCGGCCGGCGCGGCGGGCCGCAGCACGCCAGGCTGCCAGTTGCTCGTGGCTGTTGATAACAGCGCAAAGGTTTGCTGCCACGGCGTCCGGCTCGGCACCGGGCGGAATGCCGTTCAACACGAAAATGGCAGGGCCGGCCCCAAGCGAGCGGCGCAGGGCGACGCCTTCGCCCAGAAGCGCAACGAAGAAGATATCGCAGCCTTCGCGCAGCAGTGCCGCCCCGACCTGGCCGGCGCCAAGGCCGTAGCCGTCCGCCTTGAGCACACCAGCGCAGGCAACATCGCCCAACCGCGCCTTCAGCCGCCGGTAGTTTTCACGGATTGCACCGAGATCGATGGTGAGGATGGCCCCAGCCGCCACTTCGCTCGTGGCGGTGACCTCTTCTGGCGGCGATTTTTGGAGGGCGTCGTTCATGGCGACCGTTCTTGTGGGGGATGGGTTAGTCAGTAGTCAGTAGTCAGTAGAATTTGGCGCGGACCGCAACAGAACATTCAACCCTACTCCCCTACTCCCCTACTCCCCTACTATCGCACCAGATGCCGGAACGCCGCCACCACATCCTCATAGACATGGCGCTTGAACGGCACGATCAGGTCGGGAAGGTCCTGCATCGGCCGCCATGCCCATTTGTCGAACTCGGCGGTGTGGCCACCCGGCGGCGGATTGATCTGGATCTCGCTGACATCGCCGTGGAAGCGAAAGGCGAACCATTTCTGCGTCTGGCCGCGATACCGGCCCTTGAAGGCGATGCCGACGAGATGCTCCGGCAAATCATAGTTGATCCAGTCCGGCGCCTCGGCCAGTAGCGAGACGCCGCGCATGCCGGTCTCCTCATAGAGCTCGCGCTCGGCCGCCTGCAGGGGCTCCTCGCCCTCGTCGATGCCGCCTTGTGGCATCTGCCAGAGCTGCGTCGTGCCGGCAAATTCGCTGTCCGGTTCGGCAATGCGGTGCCCGACCCAGACCAGGCCCTCGGCATTGAGGATCATCAGCCCGACGCAGGGTCGGTAAGGCAGCGTTTCGCGGTCGATTTTGTTCGTCTTTGGCATCAGTCACTCTTTCCAGCCGTCTTCCGAGGGCTAGCCTTTTTGCGGATCGATAGCCACCGCTGAAATCGGCACGATCTCGATGCCGCGCTTCTTGGCCTCGACCACCCAGGATGACACGGTATCGACCGTCAGGTCGAAGGCCGAACCGATGCCGACGGCAGTGCCTTTGGCCCGCGCGGTCGCCTCCAGGCTGTCGAGCTTCTTCAGGATTTCGCCGCGATCCTGCACGGCATCAATCGCCATGTCGCCGGCGACGAAGGGCACGCCGTCCTTCAGCGCCAGATCCGGCGCCAGACTGCGCGCCGACGAGCCGTCATCGATATAGGCGAGGCCGCGTTTGCCGAGCTCGGCGATGAACGGCTCCATCGCCGCCGCGTCAGCGGAAAAGCGGGCGCCCATATAGTTCATGACGCCGGTATAGTTGGTCGTCCGCGACAGCGCCCAGTGCAGGCTCTTCAGGTTCTCGTCCGCGCTCGCCGCCACCGTCAGCGTGTTGCGTCCCGGATTGACCTTGGGATAATCGAACGGTTCGAGCGGCACCTGCATGACGATCTCGTGGCCGCTCTGCCTGGCTGCCTGCATCCAGCGGCCGATGCTGTTGCCTTGCGGCGCGAAGGCCAGCGTCACTTCCGCCGGCAGCTTGGCGATGGCCGCCTGGGTGCCGGTCTGCGAAACCGAAAGTCCACCGATGACGATCGCCACCCGTGCGCCGCGCCCGCCCGACCAGGGCCGCGCATAGACGTCGAACGGCCGCCTGCCATCGGCGGCGCGCACCGGCAACGGCCCGGTCTCGCTGGCCTCGATCAGCGCCTTGTCTGGAATATGCGCGACCTTCAGGTTCTGGCCGACGGTCGACGGGTCGCGAATGACGATCGCTGCCTTGGGCGGCCCATCGCCCTCCTCCGTCTGCACATGGATGATCTGCGGCCCACCTGATTTGACCGGCGCCTCCGGCTTCGGTGCCGCCGGGGCCAATGCAGGCGGCGCGGCGGCAGGTTCGGCCGCCGCGGTCACTTTCGGCGTTGAAACGGCAACCTGTTGCGGCTTACGAAACGGCTTTTCCCTGAGCGCGATCGCGCCGGAGATGCCTGCCACCACCAGCACGGCCCCTGTCGCCATGATCGCACCGCCGCTGAGCTTGCCGGCGGCGG
>NZ_RZPI01000023.1:0-20798 GCF_003998715.1 Mesorhizobium sp. M7A.F.Ca.CA.002.15.2.1 | reverse complement strand
GGCGCGCTGCCAGCAATCCCTCGAACAGCTTGCGTGCATCGATACCATCGCCCAGCACCGCGAGCGTGGCGGCAGCGTAGGCCGGGAATTCCTTGCGCATATGGCGCTTGAGGCGAAACCTCGATACGCGGCCGCAGATCGGCGCCCACCACCGCACCGGCAGTGCCGCCGCCACCACGAGATAGAAGATAGACAGCAGGCCTTCGCGAAGATCCTTGTTGGAAAAGCGGCGAAGCCGGCCAGGGCGAACCAGCTTGCGGCTGAAGAAGCGTACATCCTCCGCCCGTTCCGGGACGAAGACGTCTGCGATGATTTCAGTGCGGAAACTGGCTGCCGACGGCAGCTTGCGGGCGGCCTTGCGGGATTTTTCTAACCACCACAGCCTCATCGGTCCAGCCCGTTCTTCGAACCCCGCTTTACTGCGTCGGCTTGGGCCGTGCAAGGTCATGTCCGCGCTCAAGACTTCTGCAAATTTCGCTTGCCCTAGACTTGAGACAAGCGCGCCGCTTACGAAGTGTTGATTTCGAGGGCCGGACGAAGATAGTCGTATCGCTATTCCATATATGGCGTCAGCACATCTTCGATCCATTTCATGAACGCGCGGACCCGGCGCGATAGATTGCTCCGATGTGCGACGACGAGGGACACGGCGAGCGGCCGGCGACGAAAATCGGGTAGGATCTCGACAAGCGCTCCACTCCCCAAGTATCGGCCAATGCCCAAGAGTGGCGCCTGGATCAGGCCGAGGCCGGCGAGGGCCGCTGCTTCGTAGGTCTGTGCGCTGTTGACGTGTAGCGCACCTGGCAACTGAAGCGTCGCGTAGCTGTCGCCGTCCGGATATTCCCATCCATAGGGTCGCGCGCCCAGCAGCGTCGAAAAATGAATTGCCCTATGTTCCTGACGCTGGAGATCTTCCAGCGATCGAGGCACGCCATGGCGCGCCAGATAGGCGGGACTGGCTGCGTTGGCCATGCGCAACAGGCCCAACGGGCGGGCAATCAGGGTCTCGTCGCGAATGGGTCCAAGCCGCAATACACAATCGAACCCCTCTTGAACCAGATCGACTTGCCGATCCGTACTCGACACCTCCAGCTCCAACTCGGGGTGAGCCGCCATGAAATCCGGCAAAGCCGGTACGATCGTTGTGCGCGCCACTTCGGTCGGAAGGTCGACCCGCAAACGGCCGCGAAGTGCCACGCGGTCGCCTGCGAACATCGAGTGCAGATCATCGACTTCAGCAAGCAGATCGCGGGCGCGGGCATGAAATGCGCGTCCGTCCTCCGTCAACCGCACGCTGCGCGTCGTCCGGTGCAGAAGCCTGACACCCACATCTTCTTCCAGCTTGCGGACCGCCGTTGAGGCTCTCCCCTTTTGGATGCCCAGGCTATCGGCCGCGCGGGTGAAGCTCCCCATTTCCGCGACCGTTGTGAAAATGAGGATGGGTTCGAGATTCTGCATTTTCGTGCCTCGGATTGTTTCCCAAAAAGAGAACAGTTGGTTCATTTTCTCGGCATTTATCACATTTGAGAGGCACAGTAAGCTTCGAATATGGGATCTCCCCATCGGAGAATGACAAGTGTCCGAAACTGTGAACCTGCATCAGACACCGGAAATTATGACCTTGCATCGCGCCCTGTGGGCCGGCCGGATCATGAGCGCGTTTGTCGTCATCGCCCTGACGGCAGATGGCACTGTTCAGCTTTTCGCGCCGGCACAGATCGCCAGCATGTTGCAGGAAACCGGGTTTGCGATGGACCTGACCCGTGTCGTGGGTCCGATCATCCTCGCCTGCGCCATCCTCTACGCCATCCCGGTCACCGCCGTCCTCGGCGCGATCCTGGTGACGGGCTTTTTGGGAGGTGCCATCTGCGCCCATCTCCGCATCGGTGAGTTGGGGTCGCCGCCGGAAATCATCTCCCTGTTTCTGGGCGCGATGACCTGGGGCGGCCTCTATCTCCGCGATCCCCGTATCCGGGCCATTCTGCCGCTCATCCATTGAACCAACAGGGGCAGCTCTGTCCCCCGACATCAGGAGAAAACACATGTTCCTAGTAATGGGAATCACGGGAAAAGTTGGCGGCGCAACGGCAGAGCATCTGCTGGCGCACGGCAAGGAGGTACGCGCACTCGTCCGCAACCGCGACAAGGCGGCCAATTGGGCGAACCAGGGCGTGGAACTGGTAGACGGCGACTGGAATGATTCGGCAGCCATCGAGCGAGCCCTCAAAGGCGTCGAAGGCGCGTTCGTCATGTTGCCCCCTGTCTGGGCGCCGTCGCCCGATTACAAAGAAGCGAGGAGCGTGATTGCTAGCTATGTCGAGGCTCTGACCAAGGCAGCGCCGCCGCGAGTGGTCGCGCTTTCGTCGATGGGTGCGAACAGAACAAGCGGGCACGGGGTGATCGCGGCCTTGTCGCTTCTGGAGCAAGGGTTTCGCGGCCTGACATCACCAACCGCATTTGTGCGCGCGGGGGGATTCTTCGAAAATTTCCTCTACGGCTTGCAGGTCGCGCAGGGCGGAATGCTACCGGTCTACTACAATCCGACAAACCGGAAATCGACCATGGTTGCGACGAACGACATCGGCGCAGAGGTCGCAACCCTTTTGACCGGGTCGACGTGGTCAGGGCAGCGCATCGTCGAGATCGGTTCGATGGTCACCGCGGATGAAGTCGCCGAGCAGTTGGGTGAAGTCCTGAATCTCGCCGTGAAAGCCTTTGCAATTCCGCGTGCGGGGTGGGCGGAAGCGTTCGAGCAATTCGGCATCCCGAAGGGTCACTCCGGACCCGCCGAAGAAATGTTCGAGGCCGTGAATGCGGGATGGATGGACCTCGGTGTGGCGGGTACGGAGCACGTAGCGGGTACGACGTCCGCACGCGCTGTATTCGAGGCTGCGTCTAACGTGAACGGATAGGCCAAAACTGCATGAGGTTCTCCGTGATTTCGAGCTTCGCAACCCGAGATTTGGAGAACCTCTCCTTCAATGCAGGAATCTCTATCTGAACGCGATCAGCTTGAAGTCGGTGGTTTAGATCTGCGACGTCAGCTCGACCGGAAAATCGTCATTGTCGGCATCGCGCATGGCGGCGAGGCTGCGATTATCCAGCACTTCGGCGATTGCCTGCCGCACCTCCAGCATCATGTGGCGGACCTGGCAGGTCGCCTCGTCGCAATCCTCGCAGCGTTGATACTGCGTGCGGCTGGCGCAAGGGATTGGCGCCAGCGGCCCGTCAAGCACGCGCACGACATGGCCGATCTTGATTTCGGAGGCCGGCCGGGCAAGGCGGTAGCCGCCTTCCTTGCCTTTGCGGCTCTGGACGAAGCCGGCATTGCGCAATTCGCCCAGGATGGCATCGAGGAATTTCTTCGGGATGTTGTTGGCCACAGCGATGTCATTGACGAAGGCCAATTGGCCGGCCGGCAGGCCAGACAGATGCACGAGGGCCTTGAGGCCGTATTTGCCTTTTTTTGTCAGCATGCCCAGATCAACCCATAAAAGCCCCAACCACTCGCATCTGGCGACTGTTTGTGTGCAAATAATGACGTCTTCGCCGCGCGATGATGTTTCGCGAAACAGCCACCAAATTGCACGTTAGGCATAAACGCGTTGATTCTTTGTAACGTTTTGCACTGAGAACGCGGATATTCCGCTGATAACCAGGTTATCGGCGTTCAAAAACGAAAAAAGCCGGCAGCGCGCCGGCTTTTTCGTCTGCTGTGCAGGTATCGCTGCCTCAGCGGCTGCCGTAGGTCTGGTCGAGCAGGCCGCCGGCGGCGAAATGCTCTTTCTGCACCTTGTCCCAGCCGCCGAAAACGTCTTCCACCGTCAGCAGCCGGACATCGGGGAAATCAGCCTTGTATTTCGCCGCCACAGCGGCGTCGCGGGCTCTGAGGCCGTTGCGGGCGGCGATGTCCTGGCCCTCCGGTGTGTAGAGGAAGTCGAGATAGGTCTTGGCCAGATCGCGCGTGCCGTGATCGTCGGCAACCTTGTCGACGATGGCGACCGGGAATTCGGCCAGCAGGCTGACCGAAGGCGTAACCTGCTCGAACTTGTCGTCGCCATACTCCTTGCGGATGCCGCGCGTCTCCGACTCGAAGGTGATCAGCACATCACCGATCTCGCGCTGCACGAAGGTGGTGGTCGCGGCGCGGCCGCCGGTGTCGAAGATCGGCACGTTGTTGAACAGCTTGGTGATGAACTCTTTCACCTTGGCGTCATCGCCCTTGAAGGCTTCCTTGGCGTAGGCGGTGGCCGCCAGATAGGTGTAGCGCGCATTGCCGGATGTTTTCGGGTTTGGGAAGATCACCTGCACGTCGTCGCGCACGAGATCGTTCCAGTCCTTGATGTGCTTGGGGTTGCCCGCGCGGACAAGGAACGAAGGCAGAGAATAGAAGGGCGAGGCATTGTCAGGGAAATCCTTCTGCCAGTCGGCCGAGACGAGGCCCTTCTTGACCAGGAAGTCGATGTCGATGACCTGGTTGAAGGTAACAACGTCGGCGCCAAGACCCTCGGCGATGGCGCGTGCCTGCGCCGAAGTGCCGGCATGCGACTGGTCGACGGTGACGCCCGGATGCTGGGCGATGAAAGCCTTGTTGACCTGCACGAACAGTTCGCGGCCGACATCATAGGATGCGTTGAGCAGTTTGTCGGCCGACCAGGCTTGGGAGGATGCAAGGAACAGGCCGGCGACGGTGGCAAGCCCGAGGAAAAATCGTTTCATGAAAACAGGCTCCGATGCAATGCGTTGATGGTCGGACCATAGCCGTGACGTATCATGCGCGACGAGGCATGCGCTCTCGGTTCGCGGCCTCGTCGTGGGAAAATATATCGCCTAAGTTGGCACCTGTTGGAATTCTGTTCCAGGAGATGGCTACCTTCGTCGGAGTTTTTCTGCGCCTTGTTTGCGGTGCTGCATGGCATATACAAAAGGCATATACAAAGAGCTGCCGCCATGCCCCAGAACCGTCATTCAACGCCGCCCAAGGAGGCGAAGCTGTTTCGCAACAACCGCAGCCCAACACGGGAGAGTTCACCCGGATCAGGAATCTGAAGGTCGAAAACCGGTTGGCGTAGCGCTTGAGCCGAGAATCAAGCCGCCGGAAAAAGCTTCCAGCGGCCGGGGCGGAACGCCACCCGGCTTTTTTGCGCCGCGGGATGATCGACCGGCAACTCGATTTCGACCCGCTGACGCTCACCACCGATTTCAAGCTCGACCCGGCGCGTGCCGGCGACGCGCCGGCTGGCGGCGACCGTGCCGGCGATGCAGCCGCTGCAGCCGTCCAGCAATTCGACATCGTGCGGGCGGAAGTAGAGCGTCGCATCGCCCGAGGGCTCGTTGGGCGCGGCAAGCCCGATCGGACGGTCGGCGAGCCAGATCTCGCCATTCTCGACTTTGACGGGAAGCGAGCTCGATTCACCGATGAAGCCGTAGACGAAGGGCGAGTTCGGCGTGTCGTAGATGTCGTCGGCGGTGCCGACCTGCTCGATGCGACCCTGGCTCATCACCACGACGCGGTCGGCAAGCTCCAGCGCCTCTTCCTGGTCGTGGGTGACGAAGACGGTGGTGTGGCCGGTGGCGTCATGGATTTCGCGCAGCCAGCGGCGCAATTCCCGGCGCACCTGCGCGTCAAGCGCGCCGAACGGTTCGTCGAGCAGCAGCACCTTGGGTTCGATGGCCATGGCGCGCGCCAGCGCCACGCGCTGCCGCTGGCCGCCGGAAAGCTGCGCCGGATAGCGCTTTTCCAGCCCCGACAGCTGGACAAGGTCTAGAAGCTCGGAGGCGCGGCGGCGGATCTCCTGCGCCGGCGGGCGCGACGGCCCGTGCCGGACCTTCAGGCCGAAGCCGATATTGTCGGCCACCGTCATGTGCCGGAACAGCGCATAGTGCTGGAAGACAAAGCCGACATTGCGATCCTGGATCGACTTGTGCGAGGCGTCCTCGTCGCCGAAGAAGATGTTTCCGCGCGTCGGCCGCTCCAGTCCGGCGATCAGCCTGAGCAGCGTCGTCTTGCCGGAGCCGGACGGCCCCAGCAACGCGATCAGTTCGCCCGACTTGATATCGAGCGACACGTCGTGGAGGGCCGGAAACCGGTCAAACTCCTTGCGCACGTTGGCAACGCGAACTTCCATGCAAATCCCTCTGTCAGTGTCCGCGCGTCGCGGCGATCTCGGCGCCGTAGCGCATCTCGAGAAGTGTTTTCAAGACCAGCGTGACGAGCGCCAGGCCCGCAAGCAATGAAGCGACGGCGAAGGCGCCGACGGCGTTGTACTCGTTATAGAGGATTTCGACATGCAGCGGCATGGTGTTGGTCAGGCCGCGTATATGGCCCGACACCACCGAGACTGCGCCGAACTCGCCCATGGCGCGCGCATTGCACAGGAGCACGCCGTAGAGCAGCCCCCATTTGACGTTGGGCAAGGTCACGTACCAGAAGGTCTGCCAACCATTGGCGCCAAGCGAAAGCGCTGCCTCCTCGTCGCCATTGCCTTGCTCCTGCATCAGCGGGATCAACTCGCGGGCGACGAAGGGGAAGGTGACGAAGATTGTGGCCAGCACGATGCCCGGCACGGCAAACAGGATGACGATGCCGTGCGCTTTCAGCCAGGTGCCGAGCAGCCCCTGGGCGCCGAATAGAAGCACATAGACGAGGCCCGATATGACCGGGGAGACCGAGAAGGGAAGGTCGATCAGCGTGGTCAGGAAGGCCTTGCCCTTGAACTCGAACTTGGCGATCGCCCAGGCGGCGGAGATGCCGAACACAATGTTGAGCGGTACCGAGATCGCGGCGACCAGCAGCGTCAGCCGGATCGCCGAGCGTGTGTCGGGATTGCCGAGCGCTTCGGTGTAGGCACCGATGCCCTTGGCGAAGGCTTCGTTGAAGACGATGATCAGCGGCAAGAGCAGGAAAATGCCGAGGAAGGCAAAGGCGACGGCCATCAGGGCCAGACGCGCCGGGCGGCTTTCCGTGACCGCCGCCGACTGGCTTTCATGGTGCGGTTCGTAAGATTTGATCTCCGGATCAGCCATAGCGCTTGCGGCTCCACGACTGTGCGAGATTGACGACCAAAAGCATGATGAATGACAGGGCGAGCATGATCGCCGCAATCGCGGTTGCCGCCGGGTAATTATATTCCTCCAGCCGGATGACGATCAGCAGCGGCGCGATCTCTGATTTGTAGGGCAAGTTGCCGGCGATGAAGATGACCGAGCCGTATTCGCCGACGCCGCGCGCGAAGGCGAGCGCGAAGCCGGTGACGATGGCCGGCGCCAGGCCCGGAAACAGGATGCGGGTGATGATCTGGAAACGATTGGCGCCAAGGGTGGCCGCGGCTTCCTCCACTTCCTTGTCGATCTCCTCCATGATCGGCTGCACGGTGCGCACGACGAAGGGCAGGCCGATGAAGATCAGCGCGATGACGATACCGAGCGGGGTATAGGCGACCTTGATGCCGAGCGGCATCAGCAATTTGCCGATCCAGCCGTTCGGCGCGTAGAGCGTGGTCAGCGCGATGCCGGCCACAGCCGTCGGCAAGGCGAAGGGCAGATCGACCATGGCATCGACGATGCGGCGGCCGGGGAAGCGGTAACGCACCAGCACCCATGCGACCAGCGTGCCGAAGACGACGTTGACAGCAGCCGCGACGAAGGCAGTGCCGAAGCTGATTCTCAGCGCATTGATGGTGCGGCGATCGGTGGCGATCGCCCAGAATTCAGGCCAGCCAAGGGCGGCCGAGCGCCAGAGCAGCCCGGATAGCGGGATGAGGATGATGAGGGTGAGGTAGGCAAGCGAGAAGCCGAGCGTCAATCCGAAACCCGGAATGACGCTCGGCTGCCTGAATCGCCACCCCGCCTGGGCGGGTGCTGTGGTCATGTCGTCCTGAATATCGACTGCTTACTGGGGCTTGTAGATCTGGTCGAATATACCACCATCGCCGAAATGATAAGGCTGTGCTTTTTTCCAGCCACCAAACTGTGGATCGTCGATGGTTACAAGTTTGATCGGCGGCAGCTTGGCGAGGTCCTCGGCCGGCACCAGATCGGGCTTGGCAGGACGATAATGGTTCTTGGCGATGATCGTCTGCGCTTCCTTGGAATAGAGCCAGCTCAGATAGGCTTCGGCGATCTTGCGCGTGCCCTTGGCATCGACATTGGCGTCGACCACCGCCACCGGCGGTTCTGCCAGGATGGAGGTCGGCGGGTAGACGATGTCGAAATTGTCGGCGCCGAACTCGTCGAGCGCCAGATAGGCCTCGTTTTCCCAGGCGATAAGCACATCGCCGAGACCCTTTTGCGCGAAGGTCACGGTCGAGCCGCGCGCGCCGGTGTCGAGCACCGGGGCATTGGCGTAGAGCTTGCCGACGAACTCCTTGGTCTTGGTCTCGTCGCCGCCGTCATTGGCGTTGGCGTAGGCCCATGCGGCGAGATAGTTCCAGCGCGCGCCGCCGGACGTCTTGGGATTGGGCGTGATCACCTGGACACCGTCCTTGACGAGGTCGCTCCAGTCGTGAATGCCCTTGGGATTGCCCTTGCGCACGAGGAAGATGATGGTCGAGGTGTAGGGCGCCGAATTGTTTTCGAATTTGGTGCGCCAGTCCGGATTGATCTTCTTCGACTTCGAGACGATGGCATTGATGTCGCCTTCGAGTGCCAGCGTCACCACATCGGCGTCGAGGCCGTCGATCACGGCGCGGGCCTGGGCGCCCGATCCGCCATGCGACTGCTGGACGGTGACCGTCTCTCCGGTCTCGGCCTTCCAATGGGCGACGAAAGCTTCGTCATAGGCCTTGTAGAGCTCGCGTGTCGGATCGTAGGAGACGTTGAGAATGGTGGTATCGGCAAACGCGAAACCGAGCGTGCCGAACTGGACAGATGTGGCGACCAGTGCGCCGAGCAGTTTCCTGAAATGAGGTTTGGTCATTTCTGCCTCCGTTGAACCTGCGCCAAATCTACCGAATTGGTAGAAATTAGGTGCATTCAATGTTGCCTTTTTTGCCCCTCTTGAGAAAATGTTCGGCGCCATTTCGTCCTTTGGAGAAATATTTTCCTCTTGCGGCCAAAGGAAGAATCCATGGCCCTGCCACTCAGCCTATCTAGCAATGGGTAGTGCCGAGGCAAGGTGTGGAATTTGATCCGGTGCCTCAATCGGCGGTGATGGGAAAGTCGAAACGCTGTTTGGCGAACGGTTCGCTTTTCAGCGTGAAGTGCCACCATTCCCTTGCATAGTTCTTGAAGCCGCCCGCGCGCATGGCTTCGACAAGCATCTTGCGATTTGCCGCCGCTTCACTGGCAGGGCCGCGGTATGCGGTTTCGCTCATTGAATCAAAGCAGTCGAAACCGGTACCGAAATCGAGCGTGTCGGCATCCCCGGTGCCGCAGGCCGGGTTCGGGCTGGACCTGCGGTCCATCTGGGCGACGGCGACGTCGACGGTCGAGCCACGTGAATGAGTCGACAACTCTCCGACATAGCCCTTGGCGATCAGGTCGCTGCGCCTGACCTCCGGATACCATTGCGGATCGGGCGGCCCGCCCTGTTTTGTCCATTCGCCCATGTCGGCGACGGCGCGGGCAGGGCGGTAGCAATCGAACACCACCAGGGTCAGGCGTTTGGCCGCGATCGCTTTCTGGACAGCGGAGAGTGCCTTCGCCGCATCCTCGGTGAGGATGCAGACCGGGGCGCCATAGCCGTTCACCTTGCGGTGCAGAAAATTATCCGATCCGGCGTAGCGGATGTCCTGGCGGATCGAGGGGTCGACATCGGCGAGCCGGACAAAGCCGGCGGGGAGTGGGTCAGCGAGAGCAGGGAGGGTGATTGCCGTGACAAGGATTGTTGCTGCCAGTGCTGAGGCTGCCGACAGGAAAGGATCGCGCGAGGCACCCCCCTCTGCCTTGCCAGGCATCTCCCCCGCAAGGGGGGAGATTGTCAGCTTTGGCGTCCTGCTCCACCATTGATAACTGGCGAAAGCGGCAAGGACATCCGATCGCCCTCCTTGCGGGGGAGATCGCCGGCAGGCCAGAGGGGGGTGCCTCGGAACAGGCATGGGTGAAGTATCCCGCTATCCGCTGAGCCTGTGGAAAGCCAATTCCACGAATCGCTTGCAGCCGTCTATTCGACAAACACCTTCACGCTCGCCGCGCGTCCCGCGGCGTCGATGACGGTCAGCGTCGAATAGCCGGCGCCGTCGGGCTGCCAGGTCGCGGTGCGGCGACGGTCGATGCCCACCAGCGGCTTGCCGTTGGCGAGCCAGCGGAACGGCGCACGGCCGCCTTGCAGCTTCAGCACCAGCGGCGAGGCGTCGACCGAATTGGTGCCGAGATCGACGCGGGCGCCGTCGGGCGGGAAGATGATGGTCGGTGCGGGTTCGGTCACTGTCGCCTGCACCAGGCCGTCCGCCCCGGCGCCGAAGCGGGCGAGCGTCACCGGCAGGTCCTCGCGCCTGGGGCTGAACAGTCCGGGCGGCTTGCCCGGCAAGGGGACGGTGGCCAGGCCCGAGCGGACAAAACCCTCGAACAGGATGGGAGCGGCCGAGACATAACCGGACAGTCCGGGCACCGCGCCGGCGTCGGGACGGCCGACCCAGACACCGAGCACATAGCGGCCGTCGAAGCCGACCGACCACGCGTCGCGGTAGCCGTAGGACGTGCCGGTCTTGTAGGCAATGCCGCGCTGCAGGGCACCCTCGGGCGGCTTGACGCCCGACAGTATGTCGATGATCTGCCAGTTGGCCTGACCGTCGAGGATGGTGGCGCTGGTGCGCTCGGCATTGGCCGGCTCGGTGCCGTCATGCAGCGTGTGCGTCTTGCCGCCATTGGCGAGCCCTGTGTAGAGCTGGGCGAGGTCGCGCAGCGTGACGCCTACGCCGCCAAGGCCGATGGCCAGGCCCGGCGCCTCGTTGACCGGCAGTATGGGGCTGACGCCGGCCTGGCGGAAGCGCGCCATCAGCCGCGTTGGCCCGACCGCGTCGAGCACGCGGATCGCCGGCACGTTGAGCGACAGTTGCAGGGCTTGCCGGATGCTGACATCGCCCTGGTAGCCCATGTCGAAATTCTTCGGCCGGTAGCCGGAGAAATCGACAGGGCTGTCATCGATCAGCGTCTCCTGCGCCACCAGGCCCTGTTCGAAGGCAAGACCGTAGATGAACGGCTTCAGCGTCGAGCCGGGCGAGCGGACGATCTTTGTCATGTCGATCCAGCCGGAGCGGCTGGCGTCGAAGAAATTGGCCGAGCCGACTTCGCCAAGGATGTCGCCGGTGCGGGAGTCGGCCAGCACCATGGCGACCGACAGGCGAGGGCCGAGCTTGGTGGCCGCGTCCCTCGCCACCTGTTCCAGCCCCTCCTGGACGCTCTTGCGGATCGTCAGTTGCAAGGGCTGGCCGGGGACGGCCTTGGGCAACATCGCATAGGCGGCGTGCGCGGCGAGCGCCGGCAGCGTGCGGCGCAGGTCCGAGACATCGTCGAGGGCGGCCCGTGCGGCCTCGCGCTCGCCGAGCAGGCGGGAGGAGACCATTCGGGTCAGCACCCGGTCGCGGGCGGCGTGGGCGATCTTCAAATTGCGGTCGGGCCGACGCTTTTCCGGCAGCTGCGGCAGAGCGACGAGCAGGGCGGATTCGGAAACGGTGAGCCGTTTCGGCTCCTTGCCGAAATAGGCCAGCGAGGCGGCGCGCACGCCTTCCAGATTGCCGCCATAAGGCGCCAGCGTGAGGTAGCGTTCGAGGATTTCGCGTTTCGACAGCCGCCGTTCGATCTGGATGGCGCGCAGCATCTGCTTGATCTTGGAGCCGAGGCTGCGGCTTTCGCGCGGCTCGATCAGCCGGGCAAGCTGCATCGAAAGCGTCGAGCCGCCGGAAACGATGTGGCCGCTGGTGGCGAACTGGCCGGCGGCGCGCGCCAGCGCCAGCACGTCGACGCCCTCATGATCCCAGAAACGTTTGTCTTCATAGGTGACCAGCATGTCGACGAATTGCTTGTCGACCTGGTCGAGCCGGGTTTCGAGCCGCCAGTAGCCGTCCGGCGTGGCGAAGGCGCGCAACAACTGGCCATCGCGGTCCTGGACTTCGGTGGAGACCGTGAGTTCGGCTGGAAGCGGGGGCGGGAAGGCGCGGTCGAGTTCCCAGAGGGACGCGGCGGAAAGGGCGAGGATGCCGGCGCACCCTGCCGCTCCAACAGCGAATTTGCGAAGCATCTTCATGGCAGTAAAGATGCCCCCTCATCCGGCCGCTTCGCGGCCGCCTTCCCTCCGGTGGGGAGAAGAGACTGGCGCCAGCGCTGGCCGTCTCCTCTCCCCTCGGGGAGAGGTCGACCGAGCGAAGCGGAGGGCGGGTGAGGGGGCACTTTGCTCATCGCGTCCATCACCATCAGCGCCTTACGGCGCCTTGATCTCCATCATGCCGGTGGCGGTGCGGGCCGAGTATTGCGGCCGATACATGTCTTCCACCGTTGCCGCGGGGTGCGCATAGGTACCCGGCGTCACGGCGCGCACGACATAGGCGAGGGTCAGATTGTGGTCGTGGTCGCCGTCGGCCGGGTTGAATGCCGCGACGAAACGGTCGTCGCGGAATTCGAGATGGGCCGCATCGGTCTGCGCCAGCCACGAGAAGTTCGTCAACTGGGCGCTGGAGACCAGGCCGGGATTGTCGATCTCGAAGCCGGCCGGCAACAGGTCGGTGACCAGCAGGCGCGATGGCCATGTGTTCTGCTCGTTGACTTTGAGCACGACGACATAGCGTTCGTTCTGCGTCGCTTCGGTGACATTGGCCTCGGTGCCGTCGAGCTTGTAGTAGGTGCGGCTGATGGTGAAGCCATCGCCGCCGGCCGGCAGGGGCTGGACCGGCGACGCCACCGTGGTGACGACGGCCTGCAGCGGGGTCTTGCCGGTGTTGGCGATGGTCAGCGGGCTTTCGACAAGGTCAGAGCCTTCGACCTGGTCGGAGTAGCCGCCGGAATGTGCCGCGCCATTGACGGTCAGCGTGATCGTATCATTGCCTTCTTTCAGCGCGCGGGCCGCCAGCAGCATCCAGGATTCGTCCTGGGTGCTGGTCCAGCGGGCTTCGGCGCGTTCCCTGGTCACCAGCCTGATCAGCTCCGGCACGATTGTCGGTACCGGCTTGGATTCCGCCGCCAACGCCAGCATCGCCGCGCCATCACGCAGCCGCGAACCGTAGTCGGAGCGGTAGTAGTCGTAGTCGGTGGTCGACTTGGCCAACTGCAGGGCAGTCTTGAACGTCGATTCCGCACGCGGTGTATCGCCGTAGAGCGCCAGGCTTGCCGCCAGCTGGGCAACGGCCATCGGGCTGGAAAAAGCTTCGAGTTGCGTGTCCGCATAGTAGCGCAGGTCGCCGATCGAGGCCTTCTTGTTGCGGGCCAGAACGTAGAGGGCGTAGGCGATCTCGCTGCCCCGGTCCTGGACGCTCTGGTCGTAGCCGAGTGAGTTCTGCAGGTTGCTGAGCGCCTGGTTCATGGCCAGGCTCGGCACGTCGTATTTCTGCTCGCGCGCCCTGGTCAGGAAGTCGGTGACATAGGCATCGAGCCACAGATCGCCGGAGCCCGGCCCCCACAGGCCGAAGCTGCCGCCCGAGGCCTGATAGCTCAGAACCTTGTAGATGGCGTCCTGAATGCGGCCATGGATATCTGGATCGCTGGCCATGCCGATGCCTGACGCCAATTCATTGACGTAGAGAAGCGGCATGGCGCGGCTGGTGGTCTGCTCGGCGCACCCATAGGGGTAGCGGTCGAGCGTCATCAGCAGCGAAGGCACGTCGAAGGCGGCAGCCTGCGAAACGCCGACGCTGACAGAGGCGCCGTCGAGCAGGCTTGCCGCGAGCAGCTCCTTGTCGACGCGAAGCGCGCCGCCATCGCCCTTGAGGTCGACCACCAGGCGGGTGGTGACCGGTAATTGCGCCGGGCGCACCGGCACATAGAGCGTCTGCTCGACCTTGGTGCCGTCGGCATGGGCAAGCTTGATGGTGAGCGAGGCATTGCCGGCCGTCTGAGCGATCAGCGGCACGGTTAGCGTCTGGCGCTTGCCCTGGGCGAGCGTCAGCTTCTGGGGCAGGGGCTTGTCGCCCGTCGACAGGTCGCCCGTCGTTTCGATCGAGAACGCATAGTCGCCGGCCGGACCATCGGTGTCGGCGACGTCGAGGCGCATAACGGCGGCGTCACCAGGCGCCAGGAAGCGCGGCAGGCCGGCGGTGATGACCACGGGATCGCGCACGATCACGTCGGACTGGGCGTGGCCGACCGCGTCCTTGGTCCAGGCGACGGCCATGACGCGCACGGTGCCGTTGAACTGCGGGATGTCGAAGTCGACCCGCGCCTTGCCGTCGGCGTCAAGCTCGACGACGCCGGAAAAGAAGGCGACAAGCTTTTCGGTCGGCGGGCTGCCTTGCGCCTGCATGTTGGCGCCGTCGCCGCCGGTCCTGAGCTTGCCGGCGTTGCCCAGAGAACCGTCGATCAGGCGACCGTAGATGTCGCGGATTTCCATGCCCAGCATGCGCTGGCCGAAGAACCAGTTCTCCGGATCCGGCGCCTTGTAGCTGGTCAGATTGAGGATGCCGACATCGACGGCGGCAACCATGACATAGGCATTGCTGCCCGGCTGCACGCCGGCGACCGAAACCGGGATCGACAGCTGCTGGCGCGGCATGGTCTTGTCCGGTGGCGTCAAGGTGATGGCGAGCTTCTTCGAACCCGGATCGACCTTCAGCCATTTCACGCCGATGGCGCGGGCCGGCATGCGCGTCTCCTGCGCATCGCCCGGCCGGAACAGGGTTGCGGTGACATAGGCGCCGGCGCCCCAGTCGTCGCCGACCGGAATGTCGACGGTGCTGCCGCCGGCCGGCACTGACGCCGTGATGGTCTTCAACAGCTTGTCGGAGCCGATGTTGATCAAGAGTTCGCCGGCAAAATGCGGCGAGATTTTCAGCTTGGCCACTTCGCCGGCGGCATAATTGTCCTTGTCGAGGGCGATTTCGAGGCCGTCAGGCGTTTCGGTGGTGGTCGAGGAGACATACCAGCCGGCGTCGAACTCGTAGCTGGTCGCCGGTCCTTCCGGATCGGCGGTTTCAACCTCGAGCCTGTACTGACCCCAATCGACCGGCACGGAGACCGTTGCGTCGCCGTCGGCGTTGAGGTCGACCTGGCCGTTGGCGATCGACTTGGTGAAGGTCACCGGCTCGTAATTCCACGAATTGTTGGAGCGGTACCACTGGTAATTGCGTTCGACCTTGACCAGCGTCCATTGCGCGCCTTTCAGCGCCTCACGCTTGCCGTCGGGATCGACGGCGATCAGGCTGAACTTGGCCGTGCCGCCCTGCGGCACTTCATTGTCGGCGAAATCCGGACGAATGCCGATCATATGGCCCTGCGGGCGGATGCCGATGTTGAGCGAGCGCTCGATGGCGCGGCCGCCGGTTTCACGCATCCTGACCGTCACCTTGGCGTCGACCAGCTTGGTGGTCGAGGGCAGTTGGTCGACGGAGACCGGGAAGGTCGCCTTGCCGTCATCGCCAACCACCGGCAGATCGGCGAGGGGGGTGACCGTGGGTTCGGCCGACTGCTCGTCGGCGAGACCGAAGGAAAAGCCCTGGAAACGGTCCCAGTCGCGCGAAGTCGACAGCGTCAGCTCGCCTTCCAGCGCCAAGCCTGCTGCCGGCGCGCCATAGAGGAAGCGGCCGTCAATGTCGATGTTGGCGGTTTCGCCCTGGGCGATTTCCTGCTTGTCGGCCTTCATGTCGAATTCGATGCGATCCGGCACGAAATCCTCGACCAGGAACATCTGGCTGGCCACCGCGGGCTGCTTGGGATCGGTGTAGATCGACACCGACCAGGTGCCTCGCATGGCGTTGGGGGCGAGCGGCAGGTCGACGGCATGGCCGCCGGCCGATGCGCCGTCGCTGACGATACGGCGGTCCTCGACGCCGTCGGGGCGCGAGAAGATGAAGGTCAACGGCAGGTTTTCGACCGCCTTGGCGGCACCGTCGCGAGCAAGTGCGGCGACATGAACATCCTCGCCGGCGCGGTAGATACCGCGTTCGGTCCAGGCATAGACGTCGAGCGCACCTGGCGCCGCGCGCCCGGTGACGCCGCGGTCGGACAGGTCGAAGCCGGCCCGGCCCATGTCGAGGAAGACGAAGTCATTGTCGCCCTGCTTGGCCATCAGCACGGCCGGCACCATGCCGCCGTCGCCGCGCGTCAGGCCGGGGTTGAAGACGGCATGGCCGTCGGCATCCGACGTCGCCGTGCCCAGAACCTCATTGTTCCTGGCGACCAGCGTCAGTTCGGCGCCGGCGATCGGCTTGGCGCTGCCCAGCGAACGGGCAAAGACATTGAGCCCGTCCTGACCGGTATAGGTCGACAGGCCGATGTCGGAGACGACGAACCATTGCGTGGCCATCGAGTTGTAGTCGTCGCTCTTGTTGTTGACGGCCTGGGCGGTCAGCACGTAGACGCCGGGCTTGCGCTGCGGCACCGCCTCGTCGACCGGGAAGGAGGTGGTGACCTCCTTGTTGAGGTCATTGGCGATGTCGAGCTGGCCTTGCCAGACCGGCGCGCCCATCTGCTCGGAAATGTTGGAGATGTCATAGCCGTCCAGCTGGTGCAGGAACTGGTAGCCCGACAGAAGCTGTGCCAGCGAACGATCGCCGATGCGATAGAGCTTCATCTCGGCGGCGTTCATGTTGACGGTAACGATCGGAATACCGCGGCGCGCGCCGGCCGGCAGCACGAAGCTATCACCGGTGAAGCGGGCGGACGGTGCGCGGTCCTGGACATAGATCGACAGCACCACGGGTGCCGCGGTCACTTCGCCGATTGCCGCCGGCAGGCCGGCGCGGAAGGTGACGTCGTAGTGCTGGCCATGCTCCAGCCCTTCGACGCAGATCTGCTTGTCCTTGGCCTCGACGCCCTTGGGCGGTGCATTGTCGACGGTGACGAATTGCGCGTAATCGACGCCGGTCTTGACCAGATCTTCGGAGAATTGCGCGCAGATGCGCGGCGCGCTGGTGTCGGCGTCGATGGTGTGGTCGATAACGCGGAAACCCTTGCGCGCCTTCAGATCGGCATAGTCGGCCTGGACCGCCGGCGACGGGTTCAGGGCAAGGCTCGCCTCATAGGCCTGTAGCGCCGGCCGGTAGAGATCGCGCTTGTCGAGGCCGTTGCCGAGCAGCGCCAGCACTTCGGCGCGCGTCTTGGTGGTGCGCAGTAGTTTATAGGCATTGAATGCGGCCGAAGTGCCGTTCGTCGGCAAAGTGGAAGCTTCGGATGTGCTGGCGGCGGGCTGCACGGCCAGCGTTTCACGCGCCAGGTTGAGCCAGAGCTGGCCATCATCGGGCAGTACCGAGACAGCGGCCTCGTATTTCAGCATGGCGGAGCGGTGGTCGCCGGTCAGCACGGCCTGTTCGGCGGCACTCAGCAAGGCAGCCATGCCTTCTGTCGGCTTGTCATAGGCCGGGCCGAGCAGCTTGTTGCGGTATTGCTGGGCCTGGTCGGCCATCCAGTTGGGGAAAAAGGCGAGTTCCGGCGGCGCGCCGATATCAGGATCGCCATCGATGTTGACGACCTTGCCGGCGACCGCGCCGTTGAAGGTTTTCAACTGGTTGTAGTCGGATTTGAGGAAGCACCATTTGGCTTTTTTATTGTAGGTGAAGGCGCGGCAGGCCGGGTCTCCCAGGCATGTCGTCTTGCACTGGTCGATTGTCACATTCTGGTCGGACCTGAGATCAAAACCGAAATAATCGGAATTGTCCGTTGTCGCGATACGCCGGGCCTCGGCCGCCTGCGAGACGCTGCTCCAGGCCAGGACATTGGCCCAGGCAAAAAACAGGAGAATCAGAATCGAAAGACCACGAGCCGCGCGCATTGCCATAACACCCCTCCAGACACAGCTGACGTCCGGGCATGATCAAGCTTCAGTCAGGCTTGTCAACACAAGGACGCGGCAGGGTTCCGCCTGCCAACGGTTTCCTTTCCGGTCGATGACCGGTAGTACCTCCATAGGACAGGGGATCACGCTTTCTTGCGGCGACGCAAAAGGTGTGAATTCCAAGCCCGTCCTATTTCAGACAATTGGATTGTGGCCCCTTTACGAGCGCTTCAGAACTTCATTCCAATTTTAGTTTTGTAACCTAGGTTGTCTTAATGCCGGCGCATGAAGAGCAGATGTCAGGAGGTCGCGCGCCAGGGCGTGCGCTTCCGCGCGCCCTGCTGCTGGCCATGATGTGCTCGACCGTGCTCGTCGCCGAATCGTCCCCGGCGGCCGCTTTCGAGCTTTTCGGCATCAAGCTGTGGGGATCGTCCAGCGACGAGGATGCCGACATCGTCGATCCGCTGCGCTACGCCGTGACCATCAATGCCCCCGATGCCGACAAGAACCTGGTCAAGAAGCTCGAAAATGCCTCGGCGCTGAAGAGCGACGAGGAGCGTCCGGTTTCAGGCTCGCTCGGGCTGATGGCCAAGGCGCGCAGCGACCGCGAACAGCTTGTCGCCGCGCTCTATGCCGATGCCCGCTACGAAGGCGTCGTCACCGTCACCATCGACGGCAAGCCGCTCGACGATTTGCCGCCGGATGCCGAATTCAAGGGTCCGCAGCCGGTTCCCGTGGCGATCGACATTGCTACCGGGCCGAAATTCACCTTGGGCAATATCAGGCTGCAAGGCGACGCGGCAGGACTGATGAGCGCCGATTATGGCCTGATATCAGGCGGCGACGCCGGATCCGGCGCAGTGCTCAAGGCCGAGGCGCTGATCGTGCGGACGCTGAAGGAGCAAGGCAGGCCGCTGGCAGAGGTGACGGACCGCCAGATCGTCGCCGACCATGCCACCTCGACGCTCGACGTGACGCTGACGGTCGCCGCCGGACCGGTCGCCGGCTATGGCCCGACCACCGTGGAAGGCACCGAGAAGGTCGACCGCGACTTCACCGAATACATGACCGGCCTCAAGCGCGGCCGGCAATACTCGCCGCAAGAGATCGACGATGCGCGCGACCGGTTGCTGGCGCTCGAGGTCTTCAACAGCGTGACGTTCAAGGAAGCCGACACGCTCGATGCCGACGGCAACATTCCGATCGGCGTCCAGGTCAGCGAGCGCAAGCCACGCTATTTCGGCGTCGGCGGCACTTTTTCCAACACCGAGGGGCTGGGCCTTGAGGGCTATTGGGGCCACCGCAATTTGTTCGGCCGGGCCGAGAAGCTGCGCATCGATGGCAAGATCAGCGGCATCGGCAGCAACGATCTCGGCGAACTCAACTACAATGCCGGCATCATGTTCGAGAAACCCGGTGTGATCGGACCGGCATCGAAGTTCTTCGCCAGCGTCAAGACGGTGCTCGAACATCCTGATGCCTATGACCATTTCTCGATCAAGGGCAGCACCGGACTGTCCTACGAACTGACCAAGAAGCAGACGGTTTCCGCCGAGGTGGCGCTCGACTATTCCCGCATCCACGACGCTTTCGGCAAGCACAAATACCTGATCGCCAGCATTCCGCTGCAATATGTCTACGACAACAGGGACAACCGCCTGAACCCGACCAGCGGCTTTCGGGTGCTGGCCTATGCCGAGCCGAGCTACGACATTTTGAATGGTGCGGCCTTCCTGAAGCTGAGGGGCGAAGGGTCGGCCTATCAGTCGCTGGATTCGGCTTCCAAGTTCGTGCTGGCCGAACGTGTCGCCATCGGTTCGATCGTGGGCACCGGGCTTCAGAATGTGCCGGCCGACCGGCGCTTCTATTCCGGCGGCGGCGGTTCGGTGCGCGGCTACGCCTATCAGGGCATCGGTCCGAAGGATTTCACCGGCCAGCCGATCGGCGGCCTGTCCTTCTTCGAAACCTCGGTCGAGATGCGCATCGCCATCACCGACACGATCGGCATCGTGCCGTTCGTCGATGCCGGCACCGTGTCGACCAAATCGGTTCCCGATTTCTCCGATGTCAAGGTCGGCGCCGGCGTCGGCCTGCGCTATGTCACGCCGTTCGGGCCGCTGCGCATCGACGCGGCCGTGCCGCTCAACCGCGATCCGGGCGATCCGCATTTCGGCATCTATGCCGGCATCGGACAGGCATTCTGAGCGATGAAAACAGTCTGGCGCATCCTCCGCATTGTTCTCTACACCCTGCTGATCGTGATTGCGGGAGCGATCGGCGCGCTGGTGGTGCTAACCAAGACCGAGCGCGGCCGCGACAATCTCGCCGGCATCATTTCGCGGCTGGCATCGACCGACGACCGCAAGATCACGGTCAGCGGCATAGACGGCATCTGGTCGGGAGCCCTCAGCGTCGACCATGTCGTGCTGGAGGATCGCGAGGGTGCCTGGCTGGTGGCGCGCAAGGTGGCCGTCGACTGGTCGCCGCTGGCGCTGCTGTCGAAAAACTTCAGCGCCGACCGCATCGCTGCCGAGCGCATAGAACTCGCCCGGTTGCCGGTGGCCAGCACGCAGCCGGCGCCGAGCGGCGGCACGACGACGCTGCCGGTTTCCATCGACATCAAGCAGATCGACCTGCCCGAGATCGCGCTTGGCCAGCAACTGGCCGGCAGCGGCATCGCCGAACTTGCCGCCAGGGGCATGCTCAAGGCCGACGCCGCGCCGCTGGCGGTCGCGACGGTGCTCAACGTCACCCGCCATGACGGCAAGCAAGGCAATGTCGATGCCAAGATCCACTTTGCGCCGGCGGACAACAGGCTCGATCTTGACCTCAAGGCCTCGGAGCCGGCAGGCGGCATCATCGCCAATCTGCTCAAGCTGCCCGATACGCCGCCGGTCGACATAATTGTCTCGGGCACCGGGCCGCTCGCCAATTGGAACGGCAT
>NZ_RZPI01000239.1:0-7421 GCF_003998715.1 Mesorhizobium sp. M7A.F.Ca.CA.002.15.2.1 | reverse complement strand
GCCCTTGGCCGTGGCGAATTTGGCGATGATGCCGCGCAGATCGGTTTCGCCAGCGCCCGATGACGACAGTGTCGCCAGCAGGAACAACAGCATCAAACCCGTGCGGATTAAGGTCATTGGTTTCTGGTAACCCCTGAAGGTTGAAGTGGGCGTCCGGACGGCGGAGGAAGCCGTCCGGACGCGCGCGGTCTGACTGGGTCAGCCCTGGGAGGGATCAGTTCGTGCCCTTGCCGCCGCACTTGCCGGTGGCAACATTAAAGTTGCCGCAGGACAGAGGCGCGCGCCAATCCGAGATCAGGTCCTTGGAATCAGGCAGATAGTCGGACCATTCGTCGCCCATCACCAGGCCCGGCGTGCGCGACACGGTCTCGAACTGGCCGTCGGCCTGGATTTCGCCGATCAGCACCGGCTTGGTGATGTGGTGGTTCGGCATCATCGTCGAATAGCCGCCGGTCAGGTTCGGCACCGACACGCCGATCATGGCGTCGATGACCTTGTCCGGATCGGTGGTGCCGGCCTTCTCGACCGCCTTCACCCACATGTTGAAGCCGATATAATGGGCCTCCATCGGGTCGTTGGTGGTGCGCTTGTCGTTCTTGATGAACTTGTGCCAGTCGGCGATGAACTTCTTGTTCTCGGGCGTATCGATGCTCTCGAAATAGTTCCAGGCGGCGAGATGGCCGACCAGCGGCGCGGTGTCGAGACCTGCAAGCTCTTCCTCGCCGACCGAGAAGGCCATGACCGGAATGTCCTCGGCCTTGATGCCCTGGTTGCCGAGTTCCTTGTAGAACGGCACGTTGGCGTCGCCGTTGACGGTGGAGACGACGGCGGTCTTCTTGCCGGCCGAACCGAACTTCTTGATCGCCGAAACCTCGGTCTGCCAGTCGGAGAAGCCGAACGGCGTGTAATTGACCATGATGTCTTCAGCCGCCACGCCCTTGGCCTTCAGATAGGCCTCGAGGATCTTGTTGGTGGTGCGCGGATAGACGTAGTCGGTGCCTTCCAGCACCCAGCGCTTAACCGAACCGCCGTCCTCGCTCATCAGATAGTCGACCGCCGGGATCGCCTGCTGGTTCGGCGCCGCACCCGTGTAGAACACGTTGCGCTCGCTCTCCTCGCCCTCATACTGGACCGGATAGAACAGGATGTTGTCGAGTTCGGAGAACACCGGCAGCACCGATTTGCGCGACACCGAGGTCCAGCAGCCGAACACCGCCGCAACCTTGTCCTTGGAGATCAGTTCGCGCGCCTTTTCGGCAAACAGCGGCCAGTTGGAAGCCGGATCGACGACCACCGCCTCGAGCTTCTTGCCGAGCAGGCCGCCCTTGGCGTTCTGCTCGTCGATGAGCATCAGCATGGCGTCCTTCAGTGTCGTCTCCGAAATCGCCATGGTCCCCGAGAGCGAATGGAGAATGCCGACCTTGATCGTGTCGTCGGCGGCCTTGGCCGGAGCCGACATCAACAGGCCGGCGGCGACCGCACCAGCCGAAAACATTTTTGTTATTGTCGAGAAATTACCCCTCATATTACGGACTCCCAAGCTAGTTGATTGCACCGCAACACTACAATGCAACCCCCATGCCAACCGCTCCAGCGATCCCGAAAGGGTACAAATAGTTCATAGATATCAGCGCTTTGGAACATAGGGCTTCCAAAACAAAGAGAGCCGGCCAGAAATCGATTGAGGGAAATTTGCGCAGCTTACACAGTTTTTGCCTAATTTTCGCTCATTCTCCCAGACTGCCTAGATTTTGATCTGAATAGCGGCGCCTTGGGCGACCGATGTTGCGGCGCGGTGCAAAAATAGGGCAAGCTCGCTCTTCAAACGAGCGACGTCATGATTTCAGGGATTTCACGCTTTTTCATCGGCATACTGCTTCTGGCCGCAGCAACCGGAGCCGCGCGAGCCGATTTCAGCGATGGCAAGATGCCTGACGGCACCTATCATTGCGAAGTGTACCTGCTTGGCATGTTCCTCAGCCTCGGCGACATCACCATCAAGGGGAACGTCTACAGCGGCCCTGTCTACACCAGCCTCGGCGGCTTCGGCCCCGCTCAGCAAGGGTACAACTACCAAATGGATGCGAACGGCGTGATTTCCTGGCTGGGACCACTGGGCGGCTACACCGCCGGCGGCAACTCGCTGTCGCTGACCCAGGCGACGCTTGACGGCGAAACCGTGCCCTCCTTCGACATCATCATGAAGCAACCCGACGGCGCCTTCACCGCATCGACCTGCACCAAGCAATAAGGGTGGCAAGAAAAAGGCGCGGAACCTTGCGGGTTCCGCGCCAGCAGTCCGTCGGGAGGATGTGACTAGATCGTCTTTGCCGACATCTGCGCGGCGATGTAGTCGGCCTGGCGGATCGCCAGCGACACGATCGTCAGGGTCGGGTTTTCGGCGGCCCCGGTGGTGAACTGGCTGCCGTCCGACACGAACAGGTTCTTGATGTCGTGCGCCTGGCCGTGCTTGTTGACGACGCCGTCTTCCGCTTTCTCGCTCATCCGATTGGTGCCGAGATTGTGGGTCGAGGGATAGGGCGGCGTCGGGAAGGTGCGGGTGGCGCCGACCGCATCGTAAAGTGCCGTAGCCTGTTTGTAGGCGTGGTTACGCATCGCCGTGTCGTTCGGATGGTCGTCGAAATGCACGTCGGCGATCGGCATGCCGTGTGCGTCCTTCTCGTCTGCATGCAGCGTGATGCGGTTCTCCGCGCGCGGCATGTCCTCACCGACGATCCACAGGCCGGCCATGTGGTCGTAGTGATCGAGTGCGGTGGTGAACGAGCGCCCCCAGGCGCCCGGATCGAGGAATGCGGCCATGAACGGCAGGCCGAGCGACAGCGTCTCGAACTCGTAGCCGCCCACGAACCCACGCGACGGATCATGCCGCGCCTCGTCGCGGATGATGCCGGCCATGGTGGTGCCGCGATACATATGCACCGGCCTGTCGAAGATGGCATAGACCGAGCCGGTGGTGTGGCGCATGTAGTTCTTGCCGACCTGGCCCGACGAGTTGGCAAGCCCATCGGGGAATTTTCCCGACGCCGAATTGAGCAGCAGCCTTGGGCTCTCGATCGAGTTGCCGGCAACCGCGACGATGCGCGCCTTCTGCTCCTGCAGCTTGCCGTCCTTGTCGGCGTAGACGACGCCGGTCACCTTTCCGCTGGCGTCGTGGTTGATCTTGATCGCCATGGCATTCGGCCTGACTTCGAGATGGCCTGTCGCCTCGCCCTTGGGGATCTCGGTGTAGAGCGTCGACCATTTGGCGCCCCATTTACAGCCCTGGAAGCAGAAGCCGGTTTGCTGGCAGGAATTACGATCGTCGCGATCGACCGAGTTGATGGCCATGTTGCCGGTGTGGCATTCCTTGTAGCCGAGCTCGTCGGCGCCGGCCTTCAACACCTTGAAATTGTTGTTGCCCGGCAGCCGCGGCCAGTCATTGGTGCCGGTGACGCCCATCTTGGCCTCGGCCTTGGCGTAGTAGGGCTCCATCTCGGCCAGCGTGATCGGCCAATCGAGCAGGTTGGCGCCTTCCAGTTTGCCATAGGTCGAGAGCGTCTTGAACTCGTGCTCCTGGAAGCGCAGCGAGGCTCCCGCCCAATGCGTGGTCGAACCGCCGACCGACTTGACGATCCAGGCCGGCAGGTTCGGAAAATCCTTTGCCACGCGCCAGTCGCCGGACGTGGTGCGCTTGTCGGTCCAGGCGAGCTGGGCGAACGAACCCCACTCGTCATTGACGAAATCCTCGTATTCGTGGCGCGCGCCGGCTTCCAGGATGACGACGTCGACACCCTTCTGGGCAAGTTCGTTGCCGAGCGTGCCGCCGCCGGCGCCCGAACCGATGATGACGACCACGCCGTCGTTGTTCAGATCAAATGAAGCTGCCATGGTTTCCTCCCATGATTTCTGTTTGCGGGTTCAGGAACGACGGAGCTCAGAGCCACTCGATGTCGTCGAAACCGCGCGCGATGTAGCCGCCCTTGGAATAGGACTCGCCCTCGTAGCCGAAGATCGGCCACACCTCTTTCTGGTTGTAGAGGCCGACCACAAGGCCGCCTCTGATGGCCTGGAAAAACGGCGTCGCCTCGATCTGCTTCAGCACGCCGACGCGCTGGTCCTCCCAGCCGAGGCCGCGATAGCCGCCGCCACCGGATTTCTTGTCGAGGTCGGCGATGCCATCCTCGAGCATCGCCTTGTAGGCGGCGTCCTTGCCGGCCTGCTCGTCATGACCTTTCACGGCAATGGCGTAGTATTTGTCCGGCACCTGATCGTGCGGATAGATGTCACGCGCCATCTGGATCAGCGTCGCCATGGTTTCGGGCTTGAGTGCCGATGTCTCGAGCCCCCAGGCATGTTCAGGGCTGATGACGGCGCTACCGGAGATGACGAGCAGCGCCCCGATGCCGCCGCGTTTGAGAAGCTCACGACGGGAAAGCCCGGGCTTCGCGTCATAGATCGTGACCATTTTATTCCTCCCTGCTTGCTATGTGCACTGTTGAGAGTGCGTTTGCTGGCGCCGCACCTGCCGGCGCGACTGCTATGTCTCCTATTGGAAGCGACCTCCGCGCTGCAGAACCTCGATCTTGTAGCCGTCGGGGTCCTCGATGAAGAAAAAGCGGGCGATCAGCGATCCGTCGCGGTTGAACTCGACGATCTTCTTCGGATTCAGGCCAAGCGCACCGAGACGGTCATGTTCGCTGTCGAGGTCGGCGACGGAGACAGCGAAGTGACCGTAGCCGTCGCCGAGCCCGTAAGCTTCCTGCCGATCCTTGTTCACGGTCAGTTCGAGCTCGAACCCTGCCTCGGCATTGCTGAGGTAAAGGAGCGTGAACGTCTCGAAATCCAGCCTGTCGGCGACATTGAGCCCGAAGGCGTTTCTGTAGAAATCGACCGATCGGGTCTCGTCGAGAACCCGGATCATACTGTGGATCGCCTTGGCCAAATTAGTCTCCGCGCTGGTGTGGAGGCGATTATGCGCGGCGCGGACAAAAGGTGGTGGCAGCCGGTTACCACGCCCGCAGCCGCGAACGGGACGAAAGTCCGATTGCCGGACCGGCAATTTTGCCCGAGAATACGTGTGGGGACAGGTCAAGCAGTATCAAACTGCACGCCGTCCACCCAAGACCAACAATCATGGGAGGTTTGTCGGATGTGCAGGGTGTTTGCGGGCCAGGACCCCGAAGGCTATCGCCAGATCAACCGCTCGATTCGCATCGACGGTCACTCGACCAGCATCCAGCTCGAAGCGACGTTCTGGGCGTTGCTTGACGAGATCGCCGAAAACCAGAACCTGACGACGCCGAAATTCATCTCCAAGCTCTATGACGAAGCCATAGAGATCAACGGCGCCATCCCGAACTTTGCGTCGATGCTGCGCACCACCTGCGCGCTCTATCTGCGCGGCCATCGGCCGGGGATGGATGAGCAGATGGTGCCGAAGCGGCAGGCCGCTTAGCGCATTGCGCTCAGCTTAGTTCTTGCGCGAGCCCTATGAGAAGCCCTCCGGGCCCTCGAATGTAGCAGAGCCGATACACGTCTCTATACTGGACAACTTCGCCTTCGAGCCGCGCACCGCGATTGCGGAGCCTTTCAAGCGTCCCCTCAATGTCGTCCACGGCGAACATGACGCGGAGGTAGCCGAGGGCGTTAACCGGGGCGTTGCGGTGATCCGAGACGGCAGGCGGCGTGAGGAAGCGGGACAGTTCGAGCCGGCTGTGGCCGTCCGGCGTCCGCATCATGGCAATCTCGACGCGTTGATCGCCCAGTCCAGTGACACGTCCGGCCCATTCTCCTTCGATCGTGGCCCGCCCTTCGAGCTCAAGGCCGAGCTCGCCAAAGAAACCAATCGTCTCTTCGAGGTCATCGACGACGATTCCTATGTTGTCCATCCGTTTGAGCGCCATGTGTTCAGTCTACAAGGCGTCGTCCAGGTCGTAAACTCATTAGGCTGCTTGCCAGCTGAGCAGGTATGATCAAGGGGTCCGGAACGCCTCGTGATACGTCGCGGTGGCGCCCTGGTGTCGACCACTACCTCGAACGCCAGCCGGTCTGTGGCTGTCCCTGATTCATGCCTGATGGCACGATGCTGTTTCTATCGGTCCAGTATCCGGCCGCGTATGCCAGGACGCTCTGCAAGAGGCGACGCTGCAGCCCAAGTTCCGGGCGAAAACCGGCTTCCAACAGCACAAGCAGACCTGATCGACAGTAGACCAAACCCTCGCTAACGATTTTGTGATGTGGTTGACGAGGTCATTTTCATCTCGCAGTCTATCGGCATTCGATCTGCGGCTTAACCTAACTATCGTTGTCATGAATACTTGGGAATCACTTCCCAAGCGTGCTCTCTTATTTTTGAGATTCCTAATATGAACCGTCGCAACCCTGTCCGAATGAATCGGCGTCTTTTCCTGTCCTCGGTCGCAATGTTTACGGCAACCGCGACATCGGCCGGTTTTGCGCGATCGTTCTCGGGCACTTTGCCCTGGACGCCAATGACATCCGATCCACCGACGCAGGTCGTGGCAGGCGGCTGGCACTTTTTCTCGGCCCAGGAAGCAGCTCTAGTCGAGGCGATCGTCGACCGCATCATTCCGGCCGACGAGCTCAGCATGGGCGGCAAGGAAGCCGGTTGCGCCGTCTATATCGACAGGCAGTTGATGGGGGCGTTCGGTGCGTCGAGCCGGCTTTACACGCAAGGCCCGTTTCTGCCTGGACTGCCCACCCAGGGCTATCAGGGCGAGGCCAATCCGGCGCAGCGTTACCGCACCGGGCTTGCCGCCATCGACGCTTTCCTGAAACAGCGGGACGGCAAGACATTCGTCGAGCTCGCACCGGCCGAACAGGATGCCTTCCTGACGGCTATGGAGGCCGGGAAGGTCGACCTGCCCAATGGCGTCAAGGGGCCGGGTTTCTTCGGGCTTCTGCTGCAGAACACCATGGAGGGGTTCTTTGCCGACCCCGTCTATGGCGGCAACAAGGACATGGTCTCGTGGCGCATGCTTGGTTTTCCAGGCGCCCGCTACGACTACCGCGACCATGTCAGCAAACACAATCAGCCATATCCGCAGCCGCCTGTCTCGATCATCGGGCGCCCCGAATGGCTCGGCAAAGGCGCCTGATCATGACCAAGATACTGCCTCGCAAAGACGTCGTGATCGTCGGCCTCGGCTGGACGGGATCCATTCTGGCCCACGAATTGACCGATCAGGGCCTGGACGTGGTGGCTATAGAACGCGGCCCCTGGCGCGATACGGCAACCGATTTCAACATCGGCTACGCGCAGGATGAGTTGCGCTACAGCATCCGGCGCGACCTCTTCCTGCAGCCCGCCGTGGAAACCATGACGGTGCGCAACGACCCATCGCAGAAGGCGCTGCCGATGCGCGATTTCGGCTCCTTCCTCCCCGGCAACGGCGTCGGCG
>NZ_RZPI01000238.1:0-7436 GCF_003998715.1 Mesorhizobium sp. M7A.F.Ca.CA.002.15.2.1 | reverse complement strand
GAATATGCACGCACCTTGGTCAACCTGCCGCCGAACCATCTCCATCCAGACAATTTCCACGATCATCTTGAGCCCCTGCGTGAAGCCGGCATCGACATCGAAATGCTTGATGCCGCGCAACTGAAGGAGCTCGGCATGAACGCGCTTCTTGCTGTCGGATCGGGCTCGGCGCGCCCGCCGCGGGTCGCTGTCCTGCGCTACCGGGGCAAGGGTGCTCCCGCCCAACCACTCGCTTTCGTCGGCAAGGGCGTCTGCTTCGATTCGGGCGGCCTCTGCATCAAGGGCGGAGCGCAGATGTTCGACATGAAAGCCGACATGGGCGGAGCGGCCGCTGTGGTCGGCCTGCTGATCGCACTCGCCCGGCAAGGCAGCCCGGTACACGTTGTCGGTGTTCTCGGCATTGCGGAGAACATGCCATCCGGCACGGCGCTCAAACCGCGCGACATCATCACGACGGCGTCCGGACAGACAGTGGAAGTGTTCGACACGGATGCGGAGGGACGCCTGCTTCTGGCCGACTGCCTCCACTATGCAGCCACGCGCTTCAACCCTTTAGTGATCGTCGATCTGGCAACGCTGACCTATTCGGTGACGCGTGGGTTGGGGTCGATATTCGCCGGCCTGTTCAGCACCGACGATGCCATCGCGTCACAGATGATCGCGGCCGGAGAAACGGTCGGCGAGCGGTTCTGGCGGCTGCCGCTCGATCGGGCCTACGACGAGGGCCTGCAATCGCCGTTCGCGGACCTGCGGCATCATGCCAAGGATATGGAAGATGGCGATGCTCCCTATGCCGCAGCCTTCCTGCGCCATTTCACGGAAGATCGCCCCTGGGTGCATCTCGACATCGCCAGCAAGGAACTGACCGACACCGATCGGCCGCTCGGCAGGCAAGGTGCCACGGCATTTGGCGTGCAGATGCTGGAAGAGTGGGTGCAGGTCACCCGTAACATGAGTTAGGCGCCTGCCGCCGCGGACGATAAAAGTACCTTCAATCGCACTGGGAATTGGGATGTCATCTGAGATCATCGGCATGGAAGGACGGGCCGCTTTTGGCGCCTACGAGACCTGGTATCGGGTCAGTGGCGAACTCGGCGGCGAAAAGGCGCCTGTGGTGATCCTGCATGGCGGCCCGGGCGTCGCTCACAACTATGTCGATGCCTACAAGCTTCTTGCGCGAAGGGATCGCGCCGTCATCCACTACGACCAGTTGGGCTGCGGCAATTCCACCTTGCTGCCTGAGAAAGGCGCCGATTTCTGGACACCTGGGCTGTTCATCGACGAGCTTGAAAACCTCGTCGACCACCTCGGCATTCGGACAGGCTTCCACGTGCTCGGCCAGAGCTGGGGCGGTATGCTGGGCGCCGAATATGCCGTGACGCGGCCGCAAGGCCTGAAATCGCTGACCATAGCCAACTCACCGGCGTCCATGAAACTGTGGGTCGAAGAGGCCAACCGGTTGCGTGCGGATCTGCCCGCGGATGTGCAGGAGACCCTGACCCGACACGAACAGGCCGGCACGACGGACGATGCGGCTTACCAGGCTGCGACGATGGTGTTCTACGAGCGGCATGTCTGCCGGGTCGTGCCTTTCCCGCCCGAAGTCACGGAAAGTTTCGCCCAGGTCGTGCGCAATCCGACCGTCTATAATCTGATGAATGGGCCAAACGAGTTCCATGTCATCGGAACGCTGAGGAACTGGAGCATCGTCGAGCGCCTGCCGGCCATCGATGTTCCCACACTGATCATCTCCGGACGTCACGACGAGGCCACGCCCGCGACCGTGCAGCCCTACAAGGACGGCATCAAGGGGTCTCGCTGGGAGATATTCGAGCATTCCAGCCACATGCCGCATGTCGAAGAGCAAGATGCGTGCATGCGGGTGGTGGGAGACTTCCTGGACCACAACGATAACTGAAAAAAGGGGAATCAAGACATGAAGAAACTGCTTCTGGCGGCAACAGCCGCGGCATTGCTGGCCGGTACATGGCTGGCCCCGGCACAGGCCGAATATCTCAAGGAGCACCGAGGCGGCACCATCCGCCTGCTGGCCCGCTCCGCGGCCGGAACGCTCGATCCGCACATCAATTACACGGACCAGGGCTGGCAGATGTACCAGCCGATCTATGACGGCCTGGTGGCCTTCCGCAAGGCCGAGGGCATGGACGGTTTCACCATCGTCCCCGATCTGGCCGAGGCCCTGCCGCAGGTCAGCAATGACGGCAAGACCTTCACCTTCAAGCTGCGCAAGGGCATCAAGTTCTCCAGCGGCCAGGATCTTGGCGTGAAGGACGTCGTCGCTTCTTTCCAGCGCATCTTCAAGGTTTCCGGACCCACCTCCGGCACGTTCTATGCCGGCATCGTCGGGGCGGACAAATGCCTGGCCGACACCAAGAGCTGCACGCTGGAAGGCGGCGTTGTCGGCGACGAAGCGGCCGGCACCATCACCATCAACATCACCAAGCCGGATGCCGAGCTGCTCTACAAGCTTGCCTTGCCGCATGCCGTGGTCCTGCCGGCGGACACGCCCGCTGAAGACATGGGTTCCAAGCCCATTCCCAGCACCGGCGCGTACATGATCTCCGCCTTCGACCCGAACAAGGGCATGACGGTTTCCCGCAACCCCAATTTCAAGCAGTGGAGCGAAGAAGCCCAGCCGGACGGCTATCCGGATGTCGTCCAATATGATTTCGGCCTGTCCGAAGAGGCAGCCGTCACCGCGATCCAGAACGGCGAAGCGGACTGGATGTTCGACGCTCTGCCGAGCGACCGCCTGGGCGAACTGGGCAGCAAGTCCATGGACCAGCTGCACATCTCGCCGCTTTCGGCTTGGTGGTACGCGCCGCTGAACAACCGTCTCGCACCCTTCGACAACGAAAAAGCCCGCCAGGCCGTTGCCTATGCGATCGATCGCAACACGCTGGTCAAGCTGTTCGGCGGCAAGGTGCTGGCCTCGCCGGTCTGCCAGGTCCTGCCTCCGGACTTCCCCGGGCATGAAGACTATTGTCCCTTCACCAAGAACCCGGGCGCCAAATGGTCGGCTCCTGATCTCGACAAGGCAAAGCAGCTCGTTGAGGACTCCGGCACCAAGGGCCAGAAGGTGACGATCATCGTCGAGGACACCGCCATTTCGCGCTCCATCGGCGTCTATCTGCAGAGCGTGCTGACCAGCATCGGCTATGTCGCCGACGTCAAGCCGATCTCGTCGAACATCCAGTTCACCTACATCCAGAACACCAACAACAAGGTGCAGATGTCCGTCACCCAGTGGTACAAGGACTATCCGGCGGCTTCGGACTTCCTGAACATCCTGTTCAGCTGCGCCTCCTTCCGCGAAGGTTCGGACGCCTCGATCAACATCGCCGGCTTCTGCGACAAGGAAATCGACGCCAAGATGCAAAAGGCATTGGACCTCGGCGTCACCGATCAGAAAGCCGCCGATAAAATGTGGGCTGAAATCGACAGGCAAGTCACCGACAAGGCACCTGCGGTCGGCCTCTTTACGCCGAAGCGGCTAGACTTCGTCAGCAAACGTCTTGGCAATTTCAAGTTCAACAGGCAGTTCAACTGGATGATCACCCAATCCTGGGTACAATAATGGCCTGGGTGCAGTAACGAACCGCGGAGGGGCACGTCCGTGTCGAACGTAGCTGTCGCCGCGCCGCGCAAGACGCGAGGGCCCTGGGCCGTCGCGTTTGCGAAGCTGGCAAGGGACAGGGCCGCCATGGCGTCGCTGGCCGTGTTCCTCCTCATCGTCCTTGCCTGCCTCAGTGCGCCTCTTTATGCGAAATGGGCAGGCGTGGACCCCTTCGCCTCGACGCTCGACGCCGTCATCCAGATCGACGGTGCCGACGTTCCGGTGATGGAACAATCGACGGAGGGGCTCGGGCTTGGCTACACACCGCTCGGCCCGACCTGGCGGCTGGGCAATTATTTCCTCGGCGCCGACAGCCAGGGGCGCGATGTCATGGCCAGGATGCTCTATGGCGGGCTGAGCTCGTTGCTGATCTCCGGAGCAGCAACCATCTTCACCCTGATCCTGGGCACGGCGGCGGGATTGATCGCCGGCTATTTCGGCGGCGTCACCGACACGGTGCTGTCGCGCTTCCTCGACATACTGTGGGCGTTCCCCATTTATCTGCTGGCGATTTCGCTCTCCATCGTCACCATCGCGCATGGCATCACGATAGGACCGATCCAGATCGAGTCCGGCAGTCTGTGGCTGCCTGTCATCATCATCGGTATCGTCTACGTGCCCTATGTGGCTCGTCCGATACGCGGGCAGGTTCTGGCACTGCGCAAAAGCGAATTCGTGCTCGCCGCGATCAATCTGGGCGTGCCGGGGTGGCGCATCCTGTGGCGCGACATCCTGCCCAACGTCACCACGACGCTGATCGTCTTCGTGCCGCTGATGATGGCGCTGAACATGCTTACGGAATCAGCCCTTTCCTTCCTTTCGATCGGCGTGCAGCCGCCGGCCGCGAGCTGGGGCACCATCATCCAGGACGGACAGGCGCTGCTCTACACCAGGCCACTGGTGGCGCTGGTGCCGGGCCTGGCGATCGCGGTTTCCGTAATGGCGCTCAATGTCTTCGGCGACGGTCTGCGCGACGCGCTCGACCCGCGCTCCAAGGTTCGGCTGGGGCGCGACTGATGATCTACGCAATCCTGCGCCGGTTCGGCCAGATGCTGTTCGTGATGTTCGGCATCTCGGTCATCGTCTTCCTGATTTTCTTCGCAACGCCGGGCTCCGATCCGGCGGCGCGCATCGCCGGCCGCAATGCATCGCCCGAAGTGCTGGAGGCGGTACGCCACAGCTTCGGCTTCGACCGGCCGCTCTACGTGCAATATGTGACGATGATGGAGAAGATCTTCGTCACCGGCGATCTGACCTCCTTCGTCAATCGTGGCTGGAAGGTGGTGCCGGCGGTCATGGATTCGATCCCGGTCACGCTCTCGCTGGTGTTCGGAGCGGCGATCCTGTGGGTGGTCGTCTCCATCATCATCGGCATCGCCGCCGCCGCCACGCGCGGCAGCTGGCTGGATAAGCTGCTGATGGCGCTAGGGCTGCTCGGTATTTCGATGCCGGTGTACTGGTTGGGCGAGGTGATGAACCTGATCACCCAGAGCCGCTACCACGACAGCTGGGCGTTCTCCTGGGTGCCGCCGCTCGGCTACAAGAACTTCTCCGACGATCCAAAGGGCTGGTTCCTGACCCTGGTCATTCCGTGGATCACGCTGTCCATTCTCTACATCGGCATTTATGGGCGCGTGCTGCGCGCGGCGATCATCGAATCCCTGCAGGAGGACTATATCCGTACGGCCCGGGCCAAGGGCCTGTCGGAGACCCGCATCCTGCTGCGCCATGCCTTGCGCACGTCGCTCATCGCCTTCGTCACCTTGTTCGGCCTGGATTTCGGTGCGCTGGTCGGAGGCTCGGCCCTGCTGACGGAGGTGGTGTTCGGGCTGCACGGCATCGGCAAGCTCACTTATGACGCGCTGCAGAATCTCGATCTGCCGATGATCATGGCAACGGTGATGTACGCTTCGATGTTCGTGGTTGTTGCCAATGCGGTGGTCGATTTCGTCTACATCCTTCTCGATCCGCGCCTGAGGACATCATGATACTGTCGGTGCGCGACCTCAAAGTATCCTTCCGCACAAATGATGGCCTGGTGCGGGCCATCGATGGCGTTTCCTTCGACCTCGAGGAGAGCGAGATCCTCGGCGTCGTCGGTGAGTCCGGTTCCGGCAAGACCGTGTCGCTGCTGGCCGTCATGGGTCTGATCACCGATCCCAACGCCACCATCGAAGGCTCGATCCGTTACAAGGGCCGCGAACTGGTGGGACTGCCCGCGCGCGAACTGAGGCGGCTGCGCGGCAACGAGATCGCGATGATCTTCCAGGATCCGATGACCGCGTTGACGCCTGTCTACACGATCGGCTGGCAGATCGCCGAACAGATCCGCGCGCATCGCAACATCAGCAAGTCCAAGGCGATGGAGCGCGTGGAGGAATTGCTGGCCGAGGTGAATTTTCCGAACCCGCACGAGGCGATGTCGCGCTACCCGCACCAACTGTCCGGCGGCATGCGTCAACGGGCGGTGATCGCAATGGCTTTGTCCTGCAATCCGGCGTTGCTGGTGGCTGACGAACCGACCACGGCGCTCGACGTCACCGTACAGGCCGGCATTCTCGATCTGGTGCGCAAGCTGCGCGCGACGCACAAGTCGGCGGTGGTCTTCATCACGCATGACATGGGCGTGGTCTCCGAACTCGCCGACCGGGTCATGGTCATGTATGCCGGCCGCGTGGTGGAGCGCGGCAGTCGCGCGGAGCTGTTTTCCGATCCGCGACACCCCTATACGCGCGCGCTGCTCGGTTCGATCCCGCCGCTGACCGGCGAAAAACCACGCCGCCTGCCGGCCATTCCCGGTTCGCCGCCGTCATTGCTGCGATTGCCGCAGGGCTGTGCGTTCGGTCCGCGGTGCCCGGTTCACTATGAGCCCTGCGAGGCCGGCAAACCCGACCTCGGGAGCGGCACTCATGCCGCGGCGTGCTTCAGGGTGGCACAGGCATGAGCGGATCGATGACCGACAAGAATCGCCCCATTATCGAGACGCGTTCGCTGGGCAAGCGCTTTTCGATCGGCAGCCGTTTTTCCGCCGAAGGCAAGCGAACCGTTCATGCGGTCGACAATGTTTCCCTGACCGTGTGGCGCGGCGAGACGGTCGGCCTGGTCGGCGAATCCGGATGCGGCAAGTCCACGCTGGCGCGCTGCCTGGTGAGGCTCTACGACATATCGGACGGCGAGCTTTTGTTCGAAGGCAACGATATCACCTCGAAGTCGCTGTCCGAACTCAGGCCGCTCCGGCGCCGCTTGCAAATGGTTTTCCAGGATCCGTCGGCATCGCTCAATCCGCGCCGGCGCGTCGGCGACCTGGTGGCCGAGCCGCTGCGCATCCATGGCAGGCTCTCGTCGAGCGAGATCACCAGACGCGTGGCGGAACTGTTCGACCTTGTCGGCCTGCTGCCGGATCACGTCATGCGGTTTCCGCACGAATTTTCCGGCGGGCAACGCCAGCGCGTCGGCATCGCGCGGGCTATTGCATTGAACCCGGACCTCGTGGTCCTGGACGAACCCGTCTCCGCGCTCGACGTGTCGGTGCAGGCGCAAATCGTCAACCTGCTTGCCGATCTGCAGGAGAAGCTCAATCTCACTTACATCTTCATCGCCCACGACCTGTCGGTGGTACGTCAGGTTTCAACCCGCATAGCGGTCATGTATCTCGGCTCGATCGTCGAAGAAGGGCCGGCGGAAGAAGTGTTTGCAGCACCGGCCCATCCCTATAGCCAGGCGCTGATCTCGGCGGTTCCTATCGTGGAGACGACGCCCAGCGGGACGCGCAAGCGCATCATCCTCACCGGCGACGTAC
>NZ_RZPI01000237.1:0-7480 GCF_003998715.1 Mesorhizobium sp. M7A.F.Ca.CA.002.15.2.1 | reverse complement strand
GAGGTAGCCGCCCTCCTGGACGATGACCGTCGGCAGGTCGAGCTTTGCGATGGCCTCGCCGATGCGCGAGAAGCCAGGCGTCGTCACCGAAAGTCCGCCGAACGGATCGCCCTCGAACGCGTCGAGGCCGAGCGCCACAACGAGCGCGTCGGGCGAAAAGGCACGGATACGCTGGAAGGCCACCTCGAGCGCTTCGAGAAACGCCGCGTCGGCGGATTTGCGCGGCAGCGGCAGGTTGAAATTGTAGCCGAGGCCGGGCCCTTCGCCGCGCTCGTCGGCATGGCCCCAGAAGAACGGATAGAAGCGCACCGGATCGGCGTGCAGTGAGACGGTCAGCACATCCGGCCGTGCATAGAAGATGCCTTGCGTGCCGTTGCCGTGATGCAGGTCGACATCGAGGATCGCCACCCGTGCGGCCCGTTTGCGCAGAACCTGCGCCGCGACGGCCGAATTGTTGATGAAACAGAAGCCGCCGGCAACATCGGCAAAGGCATGGTGGCCGGGAGGGCGGCACAGCGCGTAGGCGGCCGGTGCGCCTGATATCACCGCCTCGGCCGCATCGACCGCGCTCCAGGCGCTCCATAGCGCGCTCTGCCATGTCTCGCCCGAGATCGGGCAGGCGGTGTCGGCCATGTGATAGCCGGCCTGGCCGACCGCCGAGGCCGGATAGGAGCCGTTGCGCGCGATCGGATGGATGTTGGGGATCACTTCGGCCGAAGCGCCCTCGATGCGCTGCCAGCGCGCGTAGATATGCTCGAGGAAATCCAGATATTCCGGCGTGTGCACCGCCGCGGCCGGGCCGAGCCCATGATCCCGAGGTCGCTCGATCGTGCAACCCGCAGATAGTGCGCCGACTAACAATCTCTCGATGCGCTCCGGCTTTTCCGGATTGGGCTGTGCCGCGCCGCTCGAAAGAAAGGCCCTGGGGTCGTGGCGCTTCTGTTCCTCGGCATAGAAGGCTTTCATTCCTGATCCCCGTTTTCCGGCGCGTCGGCGAAAGCAAAGAAGGCCTCGCCGATGATTTTTTGGGTCTGTTCGTAGCTCGACCAGGCGATGCCCAGCCTCTCGTAGAAGGCCTTGGCCCCTTCATTGTCGGTGTCGACGGACAGCCGGAGATAGACGCCGCCTTCCTTCCGGCACTGCGCCGCAACACGCCGCAGCAGCCGCTCGCCGATCTTGCGGCCGCGAAAACGATCCTCGACATAGAGGTCCTGCACATAGACGCCAGGCCGCCCCATCCATGTCGAAAAGATCGGGAAATGCAGGCAAAGGCCGGCAAACTCGCCGCCCACTTCGGCGATCAGGGTGGAGAAAGCGGGCTTTTCACCAAAGCCGTAGGTGCGCAAATCATCTGCTGTCGAAATGATCTCCTCCGGCGCACCGATATGCGTGCCGAGTTTCAGGATCGCGGCGTGGATGGTTTCGACGTCTTCCACTCGGCCGGGGCGGAGGCGGATTTTGGGCGAGGCAATCATTTCAGGTTCATCTCAGATCAGCATCTCAAAACGCCACCCGGTCGCCGCCCTTGAGCGCCAGCATGTCGCGCGCTTCGGTGGGCGTTGCAACCTCCAGCGACAGCCCGTCGAGAATGCCACGGATACGGCGCACCTGATCGGCATTGGATTTCGCCAGCTGGCGGCCGTCATAGAGACTGTCCTCCAGCCCGACACGGACATTGCCGCCCATGGCTGCTGCAATTGAGATCAGCGGCATCTGCTGGCGGCCGGCGGCGAGCACCGAGAACTGGTAGCTGTCGCCGAACAATTTGTCGGCGATCCGCTTCATGTGGACGAGATTGTCCGGGTCGGCGCCGATGCCGCCCAATATGCCAAGGACGAATTGGATGAACAGCGGTCCCGACACCAACCCCCGATCGCGAAAATGCGCCAGCGAATAGAGATGGCCGACATCATAGCATTCGAATTCGAAGCGCGTGCCGCAGCCCTTTCCCAGTCTTTCCAGCACCGCTTCCATATCGGCGAAGGTGTTCTTGAAGATCGTGTCGCGGGTGGCTTCCAGCAGCTTGGGTTCCCATTCGTGCTGCCATTCCCTCGGCTTGTCGAGCATCGGGAACAGCGCGAAATTCATCGAACCCATGTTGAGCGAGCACATTTCGGGTTCGGCCCGCAAAGGGGCTGCCAGCCGCTGGTCCAGCGTCATCAGCGACGAGCCGCCGGTGGTGATGTTGATCACTGCATCGGTCGCCTGCTTGATGCGCGGCAGGAACTGCATGTAGACGTCCGGATCGGCGGTCGGGCGGCCATCCCTCGGGTCGCGGGCGTGCAGATGCAGGATCGAGGCGCCGGCTTCCGCCGCCGCGATCGCGTCTGCGGCGATCTGGTCCGGCGTCACCGGCAGATAGGGCGACATGGACGGCGTGTGCACCGAGCCGGTGACGGCGCAGGTGATGATGACTTTTCGCGGTGCCATTCTTACCCCTGGCCTCCGACCGGCAGGTCGAGCTCGGCGGCCAGAACCTCCAGCGAGTCACCGATGATGGAGATGATCTCGCCGACCTGCTCGGCCGTGACGATCATCGGTGGCGCGACCATGAAATTGTCGCCGTCGACGCCGCCCTTGACCCTGCGGCCATAGATGATCAGCCCGCGTTCATAGGCGAGGTCGAGCAGCCGCTGCGTGGCTTTCTTGTTCTGGTCGATCGGTTTTAGGGTCTCGGGATCGGCGACCATCTGGGCGCCGGTGAGCAGGCCCTTGCCACGCACGTCGGCAAGGAACGGAAACCGCTTCGCCAGGCCTTTAAGCCCGTCCATCAGCACATCGCCCATGGCTGCCGCATTGGCGATCAGGTCGAGCCGGTCCATTTCGCCGAGCACAGCCAGGCCGGCGGCACAGGCCAGCGGATTGCCGGCATAGGTGTGGCCGTGCTGGAAGCCGCCGGAGGCGAGCAACGGCTGCACCAGCCGCATCGGTGCGGCGAGTGCGCCAAGCGGCGCATATCCGGAGCCCAGCCCCTTCGACAAGGCGACGATGTCTGGCTTGCAGTTCCAGTGATCGCCGCCGAGGAATTTGCCGGTGCGGCCGACACCGCTCATGACTTCGTCGTGGATGAGCAGGATGCCGTAGCGGTCGCAGATCTCGCGGATGCGTGGATAATAACTGTCCGGGGCCACCAGCGCCGCGGTCGCCGCACCGCCGATCGGCTCCATGATGAAGGCAACCACGCTGTCTGGACCTTCCGCAAGAATCTTCTCCTCCAGCATGTCGGCATAGCGGATGCCGCGCTGCTCAATCGAGAGATTGTCGCGGTCGCGCCAGGCATTCGGCGCCGGCACGGTTGGCATCACCCGCATCATCGGCTCGAACGTTTCGGCCAGCGCATCGTCGCCGGTGATCGAGAGCGAACCCAACGTGCCACCATGATAGGAGGGGAAACGCGTGATCACCTTCCAGCGGCTGGCCTGGCCGGTGGCGACCGCCCATTGCCGCGCCAGCTTGATGCAGGATTCCGTCGCCTCCGAGCCACCGGAGACGAAGAAGATGCGGTCCATGCCCTCCGGCAGCTTGCCGGCCAACTCCCGCGCCAACTCCTCCGCCGGCTCGTTCTCGAAATGCAGCCGATAGGCGAAGGTGGCGCGGTCCATCTGCCGCTTCATGGCGTCGAGCACATTGCGATTGGAATGGCCGATATTGGCCACCATCGGGCCGCTCGAGCCATCGATGAAGCGGCGGCCGTCCTGCGTCCACATGTAGATGCCTTCGGCGCGGTCGATCAGCGGCCGGCGCAGGCTGGACAGATAGAACAGATGCGAGTCTCGCCGGGCTTCGGTTTCTTGAACGGCGGATTGGACTTTCGACATGTCAGGGCTTTCCGAGGTAACGATCGAGGACATTTTTCGTGACGCGTTCGACCATCGGGTCCTGTCTTAGCAGGCCGGCGACCCATTCGCAGCTTCCGGCATGGAACACCTCGCCCTTGCCGCGCGGGAAATTGACGATCATGCCGTTGCCGCGTTTGACCTTTTCCAGATTGGCGTCGCTCGCCTCGCCAAACAACGTTTCGGCGGTGAAGCGGCCGTCTTCGTCGGTGAGGAACTGGTCCTCGATCGGGATATCGGCGCTTTCCTCGACCTGGGATGCCATGCCGACGGCGAGAACCTGCAGGCCATCTGGCGCGCCGCTGGTCGCAGTCGGGTAGGGCAGGCCGCCGCGTATCTCGAAGTCGAGCCCGTCGACCTCATAGCCATAGACATGGCTGTCGGCGCCCAGCAGGTCGCCATAGTAGATGCCGGTGCCGGCGAAGGCCCAATGCTCGGGCCGGTAGACCGGGAAACCACGCACGCCGCGCGGTGCACAGCCGCCCCAGCCGGCATAGACACCGCGCGTCGCGTTGAGCCCGAAGGTCGCCGAACCCGGCCGGCCGATTTCCGGCGCCTCCCAGGAATTGGTGGCACGGGTGACGTCGCCGTCTGGGAGATAGGCCGGATCTTCGGCACGCGAGCGATATTTGTAGCAGACCTGCCGGCGGCCCTCGTCTTCGAACCGCGTCTGCCACATGAAATTGCCGGCAAAGCGCGCCGCATGGCCGCCGCGGGTCACATAGGCGTCGACGGCATCGCGCATTTCCCAGGTCCAGTATTCGTCATGGCCGACGAACACGGCGCAGTCATAGCCGTCGAGAATTTCCGGCGAAAAATGCAGATCATGCTGGCTGGCGAGATCGACTTGATAGCCGGCCCGCTCGGCGAAGCGGAAAAAATGGCTGTCGTAGCTGGCCCAGCCGGACGAAGCGTATTTCTTCGAATGGCCGGTGGCGAGCGCCCACTCCATGTGCGGATAGCGCGGCACGGTCTTCGGCGGCACAGCGACCTCCAGCGGCACACGCGGCGCATCCTTGGGCAGCACGACGAAGCCACGGCACCAGGGGCGCTGCGTCGAGACGATGGGCGAATACTGGTTGCGATCCGGCCCGGTGATGCCCTGATAGTGGTTGGAGCCGCCCCAGGTGTTGTAGGCCAGCCATGTGCCTGTCGCCGCCACCTGGAGCACGCGGCCAGGTTTGCGGCCCGGCTGCGGGCAGACGATGAAAATATGGTGGCATTGGATCGGCTTGCCGTCGAGCCCGTCGGCGGTCAGCGTGACCCGATAGGCGCCGGACGGCCAGCCCGCTCCGACGCGAAATTCGAAGGATGGGTCCCAACCGCAGCCTTCAGCCGAACACTGGTCGGGTGTGTCCTGCCAGCGTGCCGCGATGCCCGATTTCTCGAATACTTTGTTTTCGCTGCCGCCATCTCGGGTGATTGTGATGCCGAACGTCGCAGCTGTCGAACTGACATGCAAAGCCACCGTTTCGCCGGCGCGATAGGAAAACCGGTCGCTGTAGCACCAGATCTCGCCGCGCTCGCCATCCATGCCTGGCCACTCGTAATAGTGGCCGCGCACCGCGTGGCGGCGCTGCTCCGGCGTCAGTCCGAAATCGGGGAATTCCGTGTTTGGGCTGGTCATGGTCATACTCAGGCGGAAAGATATTTCTTGAGGAAGCTGCGCGTGCGGTCCTTCTGCGGCGCGCGGAACATGTCGCCGGGCGGGCCTTCCTCGACGATCACGCCGTCATCCATGAACAGCACCCTGTCGGCCACTTCGCCGGCAAAGCGCATCTCATGCGTTACGATGAGCATGGTCATGTGTTCGGCGGCAAGCTGTTTCATCACCGCGTTGACCTCGTCGACCAGTTCCGGATCGAGCGCCGAGGTGGCTTCGTCGAACAGCATCACCTTGGGCTGCATCGCCAGTGCACGGGCAATGGCCACACGCTGCTTCTGGCCGCCCGAAAGCCGCGAGGGGTAGGCGTCGATCTTGTCGGCGAGCCCGACCTTGGACAAGAGGCTATGCGCCAGCGCATGCGCGTCACTTTTGGTCATGCCTTTTAGGATGATCGGTCCCATGGAAATGTTCTCGATCACGGTCAGATGCGGGAACAGATTGAAGTGCTGAAACACCATGCCCATCTGCTGGCGCACCTTGTTGATGTGCCGCTCGAAGGCATGGCCGTGCAGCTTCTGGTTGACCTGCACGCCGTCGAGCCAGACTTCACCGGAGTCCAGGGATTCCAAATGGTTGATGGAGCGCAGCAGCGTGCTCTTGCCGGAGCCACTCGGGCCGATGATGGCGACGATCTGCCCGCGATCGACCGACAGGCCTATGCCTTTGAGAACCTCGACGGCGCCAAACGATTTGCGCGCGCCGCGAACCTCGACCATTGGCCGCTGCGTGCTCATCGGGAAACCTCCACATGTCTTTCAAACCGACGCAAAGCCGCCTCGAGCACAAGATTGAGAATGTAATAAAGCGCCGCTGCGGTGATGTAGAACTCGAACGGGCGGAACGTTTCGCTGATCGCCAGCTGGGCCGAATGGACCAACTCGGCGATGCCGATGACCGAGACGATCGAGGATTCCTTCAACAGCGCGATCAGATTACCGCCGATCGGTGGTGCCGTGTTGCGGATGGCTTGCGGTATCACGACATGGCGCAGCGTCTGCCACTTGCCGAAGCCGATGCTGCGCGCACCCTCCGTCTGGCCGACATCGACGGCCACGATGCCGGCGCGGATGATGTCGGCATTGTAGACGGCAAAGTGCAGGCCGAGCCCAACAATGCCGGCGGCAAGGGCAGGAATGTCGATGCCGATCTGCACCAGGCCGAAATAGATCAGGAACAGCTGCAACAGCAGCGGCGTGCCCATGAACACCCACATGAGCGCGCGCACGGGATAGGCAACGATCTTAGGGGCGTAGAGCACGATGACCGCGAACAGGATGCCGCCGACGAAGCTGAGTGCGCCCGCCGAGACCGTCAGCACCGCCGTCCACCAGGCACCAATCAACAGAAGGTCCCAGTAGGGCGCGACGACGGTGAAATCCAAACCTTGCATCGTGCTCTCCGGTCAGACGATGGCGAAGCGTTTGTCGAGCAGGTCGACGATCCGCGCAACCGCGTAGACCATGATCATGTAGAGCAGGGCTGCAACGCCGAATATCTCGAACGGCTTGTAGGTGGAGCCGATGAAGCGCTGGGCGGTGTAGGTCAGTTCGACGACTGAAATGGTCGACACAAGTGCTGATCCCTTCAACAAAGCAACCGTATTGACCCCGAGCGGCCGGATCATCAGCCGTGCGGCCTGCGGCAGCACGACCTTGCGCAAGGTCTGGAAACGGCTGAAGCCTGTTGTGCGGGCGGCCTCCGTCTGGCCCCTGTCGACCGCGACCAGCGCACCACGGATCGATTCCGCCATATAGGCGCCGATGTTGAGACCGAGGCCGATAACGCCGGCGGCGAACGGCTCCAGATTGATGCCGATCTGCGGGCCGCCGAAATAGAGCACGAAGAGCTGGATCAGGCACGGCGTGCCGCGAAACAGGCTGACATAGAGCGTGCCGATGGTCCGCAGGATTGCCGATTTCGACATCTTGGCGGCCGCGGCCAATGAAGCAGCCGCGAGGCCCAGGATCAGGGCCAACAC
>NZ_RZPI01000236.1:0-7504 GCF_003998715.1 Mesorhizobium sp. M7A.F.Ca.CA.002.15.2.1 | reverse complement strand
CACGGTGGATTGCTCGGCGTTCGGGTATGAGCGGGTGGCGGAGGGAAGGGCGTTCCGGGAATTGAATGTGATTTGAGCGGGCGAAGGGAAGGTCCTTTTTGACGCTGGCGCGAAGGATCGCCACGGTTGCGGAAGAGTATTTCGAGCGAGCCTCAGCCCTTGCGGTCGAACCAGAAGGCGTCGGCCATGCGCTTCATGCCGATACGTTCGTAGAAGCCGACGGCATCGGGCATGGAGATCAGGCTGATGGCGACCGATGGTCCAAGCTGCCGGCGCGCCTCGTCCATCAGGCCCTTGCCGATGCCGAGCCCCTGTGCCGATCGGGAAACGGCGAGTTCGGAGATGTAGCAGACCCAGGAGAAGTCGGTGATCGCCCTGATGACGCCGATCAGCGGCTTGCCCTGAATATCAAGGCGCGCGGTCAGCACCAGATTGGCGCCCGACAGCATCGCCCGCAGCCGCGCTTCATCATCGATCGGCCGTGTCTCGCCGAGGCCGGATTCGACCAGCACGCGACGGAATTCGGCGATGTCGAGCGCGGGTTCTCTTTCGTAGAGGACGTGTGCGTTTTCTGCCATGGCCGCCAGATTGCACCATCGGGCTGGCTTGTGCCACCATGCACGAACAGTTGCCTTTTATTTGCCGCCGGCTTTGTGTAAACCGGGCCTCAGCAAATTCCCCCGCAACGAAAACACGGGCAAAAACCATGGAAAAATTCACCAAGCTCACCGGCGTCGCCGCTCCGATGCCGATCGTCAATGTCGACACCGACATGATCATCCCGAAGGATTATCTCAAGACGATCAAGCGCACCGGGCTCGGCACCGGCCTGTTCGCCGAAATGCGCTACAAGGACGACGGTTCGGAAAACCCGGATTTCGTGCTCAACAAGCCGGCCTACCGCAAGGCGCAGATCCTGGTCGCCGGCGACAATTTCGGCTGCGGCTCCAGCCGAGAGCATGCGCCGTGGGCGCTGCTCGACTTCGGTATTCGCTGCGTCATCTCGACCTCGTTCGCCGACATTTTCTACAACAACTGCTTCAAGAACGGCATCCTGCCGATCACCGTCAGCCCCGAGGATCTCGAGAAGCTGATGGACGACGCCTCGCGCGGCTCCAATGCCACGGTGTCGGTAGACCTCGAAGCCAAGGAAATCCGTGGGCCGGATGGCGGCGTGGTCAAATTCGACCTCGACGACTTCAAGCGGCACTGCCTGCTCAACGGGCTCGACGATATCGGCCTGACCATGGAGAAAGCCGGCGCCATCGCTTCGTTCGAGAAGCGCAACGCCGAACAGCGCCCCTGGGCCTGAGCGGCGCGCTCCGGACGGGTGGATCTGGCCTTTCGGGCCGGTTCGCGGCGACTGAGTGGAGGGACAGTCATGACACGTTCGCTTCTTGCCGGCCTTTGCGGGCTGGCCTTGTTGCTGGGGCAAATCGCCAGCGCGTCTGCGCAGACCCAGACGCCCGCCACACAGCCGGCCCCGGCGACGGAGCAGCCGTCCGCCGATCAGGGGACGAACGCCGCCGATGCTTCCGATGACGACAAGCAGGCCCCGGTGCCATTCGAAGGCGGCACGCTGACCATCACCCAGAAGGAACAGTATGGCGAGAAGGTGCTTGCCTATGACGGCAAGCAGCTGGCCAGCAATTACGATGTCTTCTTCGACAAAATAGTCGAGGTCGGCGGCGTCAAGGTGGCGCTGTTCGATGTCGGCGACGGCGGCAACCAATGCGGGCCGGCGACGGTGATCGTCTGGAAGCCGGAAGGCGGCACGATCCAGAGCACCACTGTCGAGCAGGACCAGTGCGGCGCCCCGCCCTCGGCGGTGTCCGACAACGCCATCTATTTCGTGCCCTACCTGTTGCCGGGGGATGAGAAACCGGCTTTGCAATGGTCGCCGACCGACGGGCTGACGATTTCGGGCAATCTGACCTACATGCCGGAACCCGGCACGGACTGGAAGGACATCGATCCGGAAAAGTACCAGAACATCATCGACGCCTTCCACAATGAGGCCGTCTACAAGGAAGCGGAAAAGCTGCTCGGCAAGGACATGGCCGACATGGCGACCAGCCTGCTGGTCGGCGGCGGCACCGAAAAGACCGCTTCGGGCGCCTTCTACGCCAGCGGCTGCGTGCCGCATGATTGCGGCGGCAATGACGGCTTCATGGCGGTCGACCCGGCCCAGCACAGGCTCTATTTTGCGCGCCGCGGCGACAATGGCCAGCCGAACGCCTGGCCTGATGTGGCGACATGGCCGGCGGATGTGAAGGCGGCGTTGGACAAGGCGCTGGGGGCGGCAAATTAAAGCTTTAGCGTTGCGCAGCACCCCCTCGCTTTCGTCATCCTATGGTCTGCGCCGCGTCGCTACGCTCCTTGCTCCGCCATAGGATGACGACGGAAGGGATGCTTCAACCAATCTCGGAGGTTCGCGCTTCGCTTCCGGGATAACAGTTTGCCTGGCTTGGCCCACGACCCGCGCCGTTCCGCCTGCTAATGCTGGCCGACAACCCAAGCAAGGCCCCTCATATGCGCAAACTCATCTCCACCGGTTCGCCGTTCGAAAAGACCGCCGGCTATTCGCGCGCCGTGGTGCAGGGCGACTGGTGTTTTGTGTCCGGCACCACCGGCTACGACTATGCGACGATGACGATGCCGGAGACGGTGGAGGCGCAGACGCGCAATTGCCTGGCGACGATCGGCAAGGCGCTGAAGGACGGCGGCTTCGAGATGGCTGACGTGGTGCGGGCGCATTACTACATCACCGACCAGGCCTTCGTGGATGTAGTCTTCCCGATCCTCGGCGAGACGTTCGGTGACATCAGGCCGACAGCGACGATGATCGTCTGCCAACTCAACAAACCGGAAATGAAGATCGAGATCGAGGTGACGGCGCTGCGGCGCACGGCCTGAAGGGCGACCGACGATGAAAGTCCAGCGCATTGTTGCCAATATCGAGACAGCGGATGTCGCGGCGGCGAAGCGTTTCTACCACGATGTGCTCGGCCTCGACGTGCTGATGGATCTCGGCTGGATCGCAACCTACGGCTCGCAAGCAAAGATGGATGTCCAGGTCAGCTTCATGGCGCAAGGCGGTTCCGGCACGCCGGTGCCCGACCTCTCCATCGAGGTCGACGACGTGGATGCGGCGCTCGATGCCATGAAGGCGGCGGGCTTTGCCATCGAATACGGACCGGCCGACGAACCGTGGGGCGTGCGGCGCTTCTACGTCCGCGATCCGTTCGGTCGGCTGGTCAACATTCTCTCGCATCAGTGATGACGTATGCCGGCGGGACAGCGCCCCCCTCTGGCCTGCCGGCCATCTCCCCCTCAAGGGGGGAGATTGGATGTCGCCTCGGCGTTCGCCAATCTCCACGTCAGAAAGAAGAGGCGAAACGATAATGCTGCCAATCTCCCCCTTGAGGGGGAGATGCCCGGCAGGGCAGAGGGGGGCGCTACGGATCACCAACGAATCGGGTTATCCGTGATCGCTGCGTTCCTGCTTGCATGCAACTCGCTTGGCGTTTAGCAAGGCCGCGGTTCAAATCTTTCCAGGACGGTTTCTCCATGGCAACGAAGCATCTTTTCCTGCTCCCCGGTGACGGCATCGGTCCTGAGGCCATGGCCGAGGTCAAGAAACTGATCGCGGTCATGAACGACAGGCTCGGCAGCGGTTTTGCCACCGATGAGGGGCTGGTCGGCGGCTGTGCCTATGACGCGCATGGCGCGGCGATCTCCGATGCCGACATGGAAAAGGCGATGGCGGCCGACGCGGTGCTGTTCGGCGCCGTCGGCGGTCCGAAATGGGATGCGGTGCCTTATGAAGTGCGCCCAGAAGCCGGCCTGCTGCGGCTGCGCAAGGACATGGAGCTGTTCGCCAATCTGCGCCCGGCCATCTGCTATCCGGCACTGGCAGCGTCCTCTTCGCTCAAGCAGGAGGTGGTCGAAGGTCTCGACATATTGATCGTGCGCGAGCTGACCGGCGGCGTCTATTTCGGCGAGCCCAAGCAGATCATCGACCTCGGCAACGGCCAGAAGCGCGGCATCGACACGCAGGTCTACGACACGTTCGAGATCGAGCGCATTTCGGGCGTCGCCTTCGAGCTGGCGCGGACCCGCAAGAACCATGTCACTTCGATGGAAAAGCGCAATGTGATGAAGTCGGGTGTGCTGTGGAACGAGGTCGTCACCCAGACCCACAAGGCGCGTTATGCCGACGTCAAGCTCGACCACATGCTGGCCGATGCCGGCGGCATGCAGCTGGTGCGCTGGCCAAAACAGTTCGACGTCATCGTCACCGACAATCTGTTCGGCGACATGCTGTCCGACATCGCCGCCATGCTGACCGGCTCGATCGGCATGCTGCCGTCGGCCTCGCTCGGCGCGCCTGACGCCAAGACCAAGAAGCGCAAGGCGCTGTACGAGCCGGTGCACGGTTCGGCGCCCGACATTGCCGGCAAGGGCATTGCCAACCCGATCGCCATGATCGCCTCCTTCGCCATGTGCCTGCGCTATTCCTTCGGCATGGTCGATGAAGCCGACCGCGTCGAAGGCGCGATCGCCGCCGTGCTCGACGCGGGCCTGCGGACGAAAGACATCATGTCCGATGGCATGACCGAGGTCGGTACGGTTGAGATGGGCGACGCGATCATCGCCAAATTCCTGGGCTGATACCGTGACGGTCGACGTCCGCTGGGCGACGATCGAGGACGCGACGACGCTCGCGGCCATGTTTTGCGAGATGGCGGAACATTATCGGCAACGGCCTCTCGATGCCGACCGGGCCCTGTCTGCGGCACGAAAATGGCTTGGCGAGGAAAGCCCGGCCTATCCGCATTTCGCGCTCGCCTTCATCGAGGGCGAGGTCAGCGGCCTGGCGTCGGTGGCGATCGCGCATCCCGGTATCGATCTCGAGCGGCTGCTGTTCCTCAAGGACCTGTTCGTGCGCGACAAAGCCCGCAACGCTGGTGTCGGCCGGGCGCTGATCGGCTTTCTCGCCGATCATTGCCTGCGCGAAGGCATCGGCCGCATCGACCTGACCAGCGAGGACTGGAACGAAGGCGCGCAGCGCTTCTACGACCGGCTTGGCGCAGAACGCCACGGCCAGAAGGTCTTTCTCAGGCTTTCGGGCGAGGCGCTGAAGGCGATCATCCCTAGACCCTGACGCCCGCCGGCACCGGTCCCCACTGGTTTTCGCGGGCCTGCGTCGGGATCAGCGCGAAGACCAGGATGATCAGGCTGCCGATGGTCGGGATCAGCACCACCAGATAAAGCCAGCCCGAGAGGCCGATGTCATGGATGCGGCGAACGGTCATGCCGAGGCTGGGCAGCAGTGTCGCCAGGACGAAGGTGCCGCAAAGGCCGACGGTTACCGCCGCCGATACGCTGCTGTCGAAATTGCCCATTTCGTTGTCGGCGAAAAGACCGATACCGCCGATGACAAGCAGCGAGACCACCCAGAACAGGAAATAACCCCAATATTCCTTGCGGCGGGCACGTCCGGCGAAATTGAAATAGTTCTGCGTCACGCCACGCCAGAAATAGCCCCAGAGATCGGTGGGCTCGGCCGGCCCGGAGGAACGGCCGAAATGCTGGGCCTGTGGCGCAGAAGCGGATGGTGCGTTACCGGCTTGAGTCGGCGCGGCGCTCGTACCAGCGTCGCCGGCCGGCGCAGCCGTCTCGGCGGCGATCAAAAAGACGTCGCGCGCCTGGCCGCCGCCCGCCTGGAATTCCACGCCCGCGCCCTTCCGCATAGTGGTTTCCCGGCGCAGGTTTTCGCGGGTGAAGGTGTAGCGGTTGCCGTCGGCTCCGGTGATGAAGCCGAAGCCCTGGACTTCGTCATAATGAAGCACTTTGCCGCGCATTTGCCACCCCCACTTGCCACGTCCCTGCCAAGGTGTGGCACATGGCCGAACCGATGGGCAAGACCGCATCGGGATGCGGCCGGCGTCATGCGGGCGGATGAGGCTCGTTGCCCGGTCTTACGAAGGCCGCTTCTTCGCCTTCTTGTGCTTGGGTGCACCAGAGGTGTCGAATTTCGGCTTGCCCGGCTTCTTCGCCCATGGCTTTGCATCATGCGGGGCGGTCGGGCGCTGATCGGCTGCTGCCGGTGCACGTTTTTCGAATTTGCGCTTCGGCGCGTTGGGATCGAACGGCGCCTTGCCGCGATGCGGCTTCTTGTCGGGGCTTGGCGGCTGATAGCCGGCGCGCGACAGATCGGGCGTACCGTCGAGCCGCTTCACCAGGATGTTGCCTTGCAGCTTCCGGTCGGGACCGATCGCGGCCAGGAAGCGGTCTGCCCAATCCGCTGCGATCTGCACGTAGGTCTCTTCCGGCTGCATCTTGATGGCGCCGATCTCTCGCTTCGAGATGCTGCCGGTGCGGCATAGCATCGGGATGAGCCAGCGCGGCTCGGCATTCTGCCGGCGCCCGATCGACAGCGAGAACCAGACGCTGTCGCCGAAATCGTCGCGGCGGCTGGGCGCCTCGTCGCGGCGCGCGAAACCTTCGCCCGCCGGTCTTTCACGCGACGGCGTGAAGGGCGCGATCTCCATGAGGTCCTCGGGGGCCGAGCGGCTGGCGCGGCACTGGCGCACGAAGGCAGCGGCCACCTGTTCGGCGCCATGCCTGGCGAGCAGCGCGTCGATGAAGGAGCGCTCGTCCTCCTTCACCGGCTCATCGAAAGCCGGATCGGCAAGGATGCGCTCGTCGTCGCGCCGCATCACGTCGTCGGCCGAGGGCGGGCTCGCCCATGTCGCCTTGAGGCCGGCGTTCTGCAACAGCCGTTCGGTGCGCTTGCGGGCGCTGTTGGGCACGATCAGCGCGCTGACGCCCTTGCGCCCGGCGCGGCCGGTGCGGCCGCTGCGGTGCAGCAGCGTTTCCGGGTTGGTCGGCAAATCGGCGTGGATGACCAGCTCAAGATTGGGCAGGTCGATGCCGCGCGCCGCGACATCGGTGGCGATACAGACTTTTGCGCGGCCGTCCCGCATCGCTTGCAGCGCATGGCTGCGCTCATTCTGGCTGAGCTCGCCCGACAGGGCGACGACGGAGAAGTTGCGGTTGTTGAAGCGCGCGGTCAGATGATTGACGGCGGCACGCGTGTTGCAGAACACCAGCGCGTTCTTGGCTTCGTAATAGCGCAGCACATTGATGATGGCGTTCTCGCGGTCGGGCTGGGCGACGCTCAGCGCCCGATATTCGATGTCGAGATGCTGCTTCTCCTCGCCGGCGGCCGAAATGCGCACCGCATCGCGCTGATAGCCCTGGGCGAGCGTGGCGATCGAGCGCGGCACCGTGGCCGAGAACATCAGCGTCCGGCGTTCGGCCGGAGCGGCGTCGAGGATGAATTCGAGGTCTTCGCGAAAGCCGAGATCGAGCATCTCGTCGGCCTCGTCGAGCACCACCGCCTTCAGCGCCGACATGTCGAGCGAGCGCCGGGTGATGTGGTCGCGCAGCCGGCCGGGCGTGCCGACGACGATATGGGCGCCACGCTCCAGCACAC
>NZ_RZPI01000235.1:0-7518 GCF_003998715.1 Mesorhizobium sp. M7A.F.Ca.CA.002.15.2.1 | reverse complement strand
TGGTAGAATTTAGAAAAAACAGTTTTGCGGCTTTTCTCGCCGGGCGCTAAAAGAGCCACAAATCAAGGCCTGCGACAGAAGCTTGAATCCGCTCTATCTGTAAATGAGAAATATTTTTCTCTTGGCCGGGATGCTTTCAGAAAAGCAATTGCATCCCGATAAGGGATGCGCGAGTGCGTTCCTTCTGGTTTCTCGCGCTCGCGCGTAGAACTGCAAGCTCATTGAGGATTCCGCTCGCGTCCATGTCGCACACTGCTCCCAAGCTCAACGCCTTCCCCGTGTTCATGCGGGTTGAGGGCGAAGCTGTGGCCATCGTCGGGGGCGGCGAAGAGGCGCTGGCCAAGGCGCGGCTGATCGGACAGTCGAGCGCGCTCCTGCGGATCGTCGCGGAACACGCCGAGCCCGACCTGCTCGCCTTCGTCGCCCAGGCCGGCGCGACTCATTTTGCCGCGGCTTACGAGGCGTCGCAGCTCGAAGGCGCGGTCATGGTGTTTGCCGCCAGCGGCGACGAGGAACTCGACCGCCGGGTGGCCGCGGATGCGCGCCGCCTAGGCATTCCGGTCAATGCCGTCGATCGGCCTGAGCTTTGCGATTTCTTCACCCCGGCGCTGGTCAACCGCGCGCCGGTGGCCATCGCCATCGGCACCGAGGGTGCAGGCCCGGTGCTTGCCCAAATGTTGCGCGGCCGCATCGACCGCATGCTGTCGCCGTCGCTCGGGCCGCTGGCAATTCTTGCGGCTTCGTTTCGCGGGGCTGCCGAGAAGCTGCTGCCGAGAGGCAATGCCCGCCGCCGCTTCTGGAATGATTTCTTCGCTGGCGCTCCTGCGCGCGCGGCTGAAGCCGGCCAGCTTTCGCAGGCGCATGACGCCGCCGTCGATCTTCTGCTGTCGAACACGCCCGCTTGCGGTCACATCGCGCTGGTTGGCGCCGGTCCGGGCGCCGAGGATCTATTGACCTTGCGAGCCCATCGTCTGCTGATGGAAGCCGATGTCATCGTCCATGACGCCCTTGTGCCCGAGGCGGTCGTTGCCATGGGTCGCCGCGATGCCGAGCGCCTGCCGGTCGGAAAGCGCAAGGGCTGCCACACCAAGAGCCAGGCTGAGATCAATGCGCTGCTGGTCGAGCTTGGCCGTGAAGGCAAGCGTGTCGTGCGGCTGAAGTCTGGCGATCCGCTGGTGTTCGGCCGGGCCGGCGAAGAGATGGCGGCACTTCGCGACGCCGGCATCGCCTATGAGGTGGTCCCGGGCGTCACCGCGGCCTTTGCCGCCGCCGCCGATTTCGAACTGCCGCTGACCTTGCGCGGTGTCTCCTCGTCGATGGTGTTCACCACCGGCCACGACCTCAAGGGCAATTCGCTGCCCGACTGGGCCAAGCTCGCGATTTCCGGCGCTACCGTCGCCGTCTATATGGGCCGCTCGGTGGCGGCCGAGGTTGCCGGACGGCTGATCGAGGCCGGCCTGTCGCCGGACACTGCGGTGGCCGTGGTCGAGAATGCCAGCCTCGCCAACCGGCGGCGCTTCCACGGCACGCTTGCCGACCTGCCGTCGCTGGAAGCGCGCGCCGATCTTTCCGGCCCAGTCATGACCATCATCGGCGATGCGGTCGCCGGCGCCAACTTTGAACGGTCCGAGCCGCTGGCGGCACACAGGCATGAAGGCGCGTCCAGTTCGGTCGCCGAAGGAGTTCAGCAATGAAGATACTGACCGCCAACCGCCTCACCGACGGCATCGCCGTCTGGTACGCCGATGGCGGCTGGGCCGAGACGGTGGATCATGCCGACCTCGCCCATGACAAGGCAGCCGATGACAGGCTCGAGGCGATCGGCGCCAAGGCCTATGCCGCCAACGAAGTGGTCGACGTCAATTTGATCGACGCCGAAGTCGTCAACGGCGTCGTCCAACCGGTGCGGCTGCGCGAGAAGATCCGCGCCGCCGGCCCGACCATCCGCAACGATCTCGGCAAGCAGGCTGCGCGGGCAGCATAACCAAGACACCAGGCATGGGCGGACGCGCCCTGAAAGACCAAGCATGTACCGTTACGATGAGTTCGACCACGATTTTGTCCAGGCCCGCGTCGCCGAGTTCAGCGACCAGGTGCAGCGCCGTCTTGCCGGCGAGATCACCGAGGACCAGTTCCGGCCATTGAGGCTGATGAACGGCGTCTATCTGCAGCTGCATGCCTACATGCTGCGCATCGCGGTGCCCTATGGCACGCTGAACGGCAAGCAGCTGCGCATGCTCGGCCACATCGCCCGCAAATACGACAAGGGCTACGGCCATTTCACCACGCGCCAGAACATCCAGTTCAACTGGCCGGCGCTGTCGGACATTCCGGCGATCCTGGCCGATCTCGCAAGCGTCGAGATGCACGCCATCCAGACCAGCGGCAATTGCATTCGCAACGTCACCGCCGACCACTTCGCCGGCGCTGCCGCCGACGAGGTCGCCGATCCGCGTCCCTACGCGGAAATCCTGCGCCAGTGGTCATCGGTGCATCCGGAATTCTCGTTCCTGCCGCGCAAATTCAAGATCGCGGTGACGGGGGCCGAGCGCGACCGCGCCGCCATCCAGACCCACGACATCGGCCTGCACCTGAGGAAGAACGCCGCCGGCGAACTCGGTTTCGCCGTCTATATCGGCGGCGGCCAGGGCCGCACGCCAATGGTTGCCCGCAAAATCCGCGACTTCCTGCCGGAAGCCGACCTTTTGTCCTACTGCACGGCGATCCTGCGCGTTTACAACCTCTATGGCCGCCGCGACAACAAGTACAAGGCGCGCATCAAGATCCTCGTCCATGAGACCGGGGTCGAGGAGATCACCCGCCAAATCGAGGCCGAGTGGCAAGAGTTGAAAGACGCCCAGCTGAAGCTGCCGGAAGCCGATATCCGCGCCATCGAGGCCTATTTCGCGCCACCGGCACTCGCTGAGCGGCCGGAAGGCGACCAGGCGGTCAAGCTGGCGCGGCTCGATTCCAAGGGGTTCTCGGAGTGGCTCGACCAGAATGTCGTGACGCACCGCCATCCCGATTATGCGGCTGTGACGATCTCGCTGAAGGGCATCGGCGAGGTGCCTGGCGACGCCTCGGACAGCCAGATGGACGCAATCGCCGGCATCGCCGAGACATATGGCTTTGACGAGCTGCGTGTCAGCCATGAGCAGAACCTGATCCTGCCGCATGTGGCCCGCGCCGACCTCAAGGCGGTCTATGATGCGCTGGTCGGCATCGGCCTGGCGACGGCCAATTCCAACCTGATATCGGACATCATCGCTTGCCCGGGCCTCGACTACTGCGCGCTGGCCACGGCGCGCTCGATCCCAATCGCGCAGGAAATCTCGCGCCGCTTCGCCTCGCTTGAGCGGCAGCGCGAGATCGGCGAACTGAAGCTGAAGATCTCCGGCTGCATCAACGCCTGCGGTCATCACCATGTCGGCCACATCGGCATCCTCGGCGTCGAGAAGAAGGGCTCCGAACTCTATCAGGTGACGCTGGGCGGCTCGGCCGACGAGAACACCTCGGTCGGCGAGATCATCGGCCGCGGCTTCTCTTCGGAAGAGATCACCGACGCCATCGAACAGATCGTCGAGACCTATCTCGGCCTTCGGCTCGACCCACAAGAGAAATTCATCGACGCCTACCGCCGAGTCGGTCCCGCGCCGTTCAAGGAGGCGCTCTATGCTGGCGAAGCCAAGGCCGCTTGACCGTATTGGAGACGTCGATGACGGCATCGCCGCCAAAGCGGCAGGGCTCGACGCGCTCTATGGTCATCTGAAGCCGCTCGAGATCATCGAACGCTCGGCCCGCGAACTGTTCCTCGACGAGATCGCGGCGGTGTCGTCGTTCGGCGCGGATTCGGCTGTGCTGCTGCACATGATCGCCAAGATCGACCGGACGCTGCCGGTCATCTTCCTCGACACCGGCAAGCATTTCGAGGAGACGCTCGGCTATCGCGATGCGCTCGCCGCCGATTTCGGGCTGACCAACATAAGGGTGATCAAACCCGAGGAAGCAGCACTCGAACGGATCGATCCGACGGGCAATCTGCACCAAAGCGATACCGATGCCTGCTGCGACGTGCGCAAGGTGGAGCCGCTGGCGCGCGGTGTCGCGCCATTTCGTGCCTGGCTCACTGGCCGCAAGCGTTTTCAGGCCGCGACGCGGGCAGCGCTGCCGGTGTTCGAGGCGGTCGGTCCGCGCATCCGCATCAATCCGCTGGCGCATTGGACGACATCGGACCAGGCCGACTATATGCGCGCGCATGCGCTGCGCGAAAATCCGCTGGTCGCTTATGGCTATCTGTCGATCGGCTGCTTCCCGTGCACGCAGCCGGTGCAGCCGGGCGAGGACGCGCGCAGCGGCCGCTGGGCCGGTCATGCCAAGACCGAGTGCGGCATTCACCTGTCGGGGCTGGAGAAGTCGCTGACCGACGCATCCCTTTAGGATATGCTGATATTCAGGTAAGGCTGGCCTGCAAACGGCGGCTTCCTGCGCTTCCGGTGCTCACGTACTTCAAGTATGCTCCGCTCCGGTTCTCGGAAGCCGCCATTTTCGGCGCAGCCTGACCTGAATCTCAACACATCCTTGGTTTCGTTTGACTGTTTAGGAACTTTTTGATGACTGAACCGACGACACCGGAGACCCGGCTCTGGACCCCTGCGGGTTTTCAGGAGGATGAGTGGACGCATGCCGAAAGCGCCGATGCGCTGTCCGGCAACGGCCGCTTCATCCTGCCGTTGCAAGTCTTCCTCGATCTCGATCCGGAGGTGCGCCGCTCGGCCAAGGAACGGCTCGGCGTCCTGCTGCAGCCGGGTGATCAGCTCGAGAAGGTCGCCGACCTGCTCGACCAGCTGTCGCTGGTGGCGCTGGCCTTTCCGGCCTTCAGCGACGGCCGCTCCTTCTCCAAGGGAGAGCTGCTGCGCGGCCGCTACCATTTCGAAGGTGCCGTTCGCGCTACCGGCCAGGTGCTGGTCGACCAACTGCCGCATATGCTGCGGCTGGGCTTCGACGAGTTCGAGATATCGAACCCCGTGCTGTTGAAGCGCCTGGAGGAGGGCCGCACCGGCGGATTGGGGCTCTACTACCAGCCAGCCGCCGTGCCGGAACCAAAAGGCCCGAAATACTCCTGGCGGCGCGTTCGCAGCGGCTGACGTTGCGGTAATTCCGCGCGTCTTTACAACGCCCCCTGTTCAAGCCTTCTCTTGAGCTTCCGGATGGAAAATCCGGAATGATCGGGGAGGGTCTTCATGCGTTACGACTATGTCATAGCCGGCGCTGGGTCCGCCGGCTGTGCGCTTGCCGCACGGCTTTCGGAAGACCCCTCGAAAACGGTCTGCCTGATCGAAGCTGGCGGCGAGGGCAGGGATATGCTGATCCGCGCTCCGGCTGGCATTATCGGTATGCTTTCCGGCCGGCCCAGGATCAACAATTGGGCCTTCGAAACCGTGCCGCAGCAAGGTCTTGGCGGCCGCAAGGGCTACCAGCCGCGCGGCAAGGCGCTGGGCGGCTCCAGCGCCATCAATGCGATGCTCTATGTCAGGGGCCATCGCAGCGACTATGACGAATGGGCCGATCTGGGCTGTGAGGGCTGGTCATGGGATGAGGTTCTGCCCTATTTCCGGCGCGCCGAAGGCAATGAGCGCGGCACTGATGCCCTGCATGGCGGGGACGGCCCGTTGAAAGTGTCGAACCAGCGCTCGCCGAGGCCAATCGCCAAGGCCTTCATAGAGGCTTGTGCCGAAAACCAGATTCGCGCCTTGGACGATTTCAACGGACCGGAACAAGAGGGCGCCGGCTATTTCCAGGTGACCCAATTTGCCGGTGGCGCCCGTAATGGCGAGCGCTGTTCGACTGCCGCCGCCTATCTCCATCCGGTGATGCAGCGGACCAATCTGACCGTGATCACGCGGGCGCACGCCACAGGCATCGTCCTTGACGGCAAGCGGGCCACCGGTATCCGCTACCGGACACGCAAAGGCGAGGCAGTGGCGCAGGCGTCGTGCGAGGTGATCCTGTGTGGCGGTGCCTTCGGTTCGCCGCAGTTTCTGTTGCTGTCGGGTATCGGCCCGGCGGCCGAACTTGCCGTGCATGGCGTTCCCGTCGTCCACGAATTGCCGGGCGTCGGCAAGAACCTGCAGGACCACCTCGATTTCATCGTCGGCTGGAGATCGAAGGACACCGATATGCTTGGCATGAGCCCGCGCGGCGCGTTGGGTTTCCTACGGCATATCGCGCAGTGGCGGCGGGATGGGACCGGGCTGATCGCCTCGCCGGCGGCCGAGAGCGGCGCTTTCGTCAAATCCGACCCGGCGCTTGAGCGCCCTGACCTGCAGCTGCAATTCGTCATCGGGCTGGTCGAAAACCATGCGCGCACGCTGCACTACGGCTTCGGCTTCTCCTGTCATGTCTGCATATTGCGGCCGCACTCGCGTGGCGAGGTTGGGCTGGCCAGCGCCGATCCACTTGCCGCGCCGCGCATCGATCCGCGCTTTCTCAGCGACCAGCGCGATGCGGAGCTGCTGTTGAAAGGCGTGAGGATCACCCGGCAGGTGCTGGCTTCACCGGCGCTGACGCGCTACCGGCACAAGGAAATGCACATCGCCGGCGAGCCAAGCGATGCCGATCTGATGACCCATATCCGTACCCGCGCCGACACGGTCTATCACCCGGTCGGCTCCTGTCGGATGGGCGTCGACGAGATGGCGGTGGTCGATCCGCAACTCAAGGTGCGCGGGCTTGAAGCCTTGCGTGTCGTGGACGCCTCGGTGATGCCGACACTGATTGGTGGCAACACCAATGCGCCAACCATCATGATCGCCGAAAAGGCCGCCGACATGATCAGGGCTGCCTGGTAGGAGCTCCAGGCGCGGTGCCTATAGACTGGCGGTCGTTTTACTTTTCTTGGTTTGACGCAATTGCCCCAGGGAAAACGCTACGCGCTTTCCCTGGAAACCGTTCACCACTTCTGCTGGAATTGCTTAAGCCGCCGCCCGTGCCTCGCGGAACGACACCAGCTTGCGGCGGTTCTCGTCCCACAACGCCAGTTTAACGCAGCGCAGGCTTTCCAGCAGCGTGACACGGCCGATGTCGCGCAGCTCGGGATAATCCCGCAGCACTTCCTGCAACCGGTAGCACGGCACCTTGGCGGAGAGGTGATGGACGTGATGGACACCGATGTTGCCGGTGAACCAGTTCAGCACCGGCGGGAGGTCGTAATAGGACGATCCGTGCAAGGCGGCGTGCTGGAATTCCCAGTCGACATCCTTCGCCCATTCCGTTTCCTCGAACTGGTGCTGGACATAGAACAGCCAGATGCCGGCCGAACCGGCGAGGATGACGATCGGCAGGTGGACCACCAGGAACGCGCCGGGACCGACGAACCAAATGAGGATGGCTGCTGCGACCGCGATGCCAAGATTGGTGGTCATCGACGACACCCAAGGGGTCAGGCCGCCGCGCATCATGCCGACGGGCAGCCTTTGCTCGAAGATGAACAGCCAGATCGGACCGAGCCCGAACATCACC
>NZ_RZPI01000234.1:0-7528 GCF_003998715.1 Mesorhizobium sp. M7A.F.Ca.CA.002.15.2.1 | reverse complement strand
CGCCATGGGCGGTACGAACGCAGTTCTGGCATTCAGGCAGGTGTAGAAGCCATGCAAGACGCCTCATTCGAGGTCACCTGTCGTATCTAGCTGCTTGAGGGGCGGGGCATTGTGATACAGGGAGGGCTGTGGGGTCCCTCCTTCTCGGCCTCGACGATGTGGGAGGAGCCTGTGCGGCGAAACGGGCTAGACGCCCCCAGGCCCAGAACTTGGGCGAAACCAACTCCCACCAAAGCACAGCCGCTTTAGTAGCCGAACAATGAAGCCTCGCTCGACGAGCCGCCGCCTCTACTGTCAGCGGCATCACGCGGTTGAAGCGAACAGCGCAGCGGCTACTGTTTCCCGCACAACTCGGACGGCAATTGGGACAAGTCCGCACATGTCGTCACGTAAGCTGAACGCCGCAGGTACAGCCAAATTGGGGGCGGGGCGTTTCTGCCGTTTTGATAGAATTCTATCAAACTGACAATTTTCCTTGCACGAATGCAAGGAGAGCTCGATTGACTCCCCTCCTTTCTTGTCAAGGATGGGTTTGCAGGCTGCGGTGCGGCAGAAGCCGGACAGAACGGCGACCGGTCGAGTAAAGGCCTGCGCAAACAAGCGCGCATATTGCGGGCGCCCGCACGGAGGAGAAGACGCTCGTCCTGGTGAAAGACAACGATGCTCAGGCGCCATTGCCATTTGCCGAGGGGGTCCGCGCGCCGGAAATTTCGAAGCAACAAAGGTGAGATCGAGAATGATGATGGCGAAATACAACACAGCTCACCGTCCAGTGCAGTTCTACCGGCGGGTGGCGGAGTGGGATGGGCTGCCAAATGGAACGTAAAAAGATCAGCAAGGAGATGCTTGGCGATAGTCAGGCGCTGCGCAAGCTGCGTGAGCACCTTGTCAAGGTGGCCAAGGCGAAGACTACGGTCCTGTTGCGAGGTGAATCCGGAACCGGCAAGGAGCTGGTTGCCAAAGCCATTCACGAGCTCTCGCCTCGCGCCAAGCAGCCCTTCATCAAGGTCAATTGCGCGGCGCTCACCGAGACGCTTCTGGAATCTGACTTGTTCGGTCATGAGAAGGGTGCCTTCACCGACGCGAGCAGTTTGCGCAAGGGGCGCTTTGAGGCTGCCGACAAAGGCACATTGTTTCTGGACGAGATTGGCGAAATATCAGGTTCGTTCCAGGCTAAGCTGCTGCGTGTCCTGCAGGAGCAGGAGTTTGAGCGCGTCGGCAGCAACCACACCATTAAAGTTGATGTTCGCGTGATTGCCGCAACGAACAGGGACTTGGAAACGGCAGTTCAACGCAAGGAGTTCCGGCAAGACCTCTATTATCGCATCAACGTCGTCACTTTACGCGTGCCGGCATTGCGCGAAAGGCGAGGTGATATTCCGCTCTTGGCCGCTCAGTTTCTCAAGAATTTCAATACTGAGAATGATCACACGCTGACCTTCGCTCCCGAAGCGATTGAGGTGCTAATGAACTGCGAATTTCCAGGTAACATCCGAGAGCTCGAAAACTGCGTTCAACGGACGGCAGTTCTGGCGACGGGTCCATCAATCCTCAGAACTGACTTTGCCTGTTACGCGGATCAGTGCTTGGCCGCGGCGCTGTGGAAGAACGGACAGCCGACGTCAGAGAAGTCGACTACGATCGAGCCTTCCGCCGCCTGTGCCGCCCCGCCCGTCGGCGACGGGCAAGCGCCGATAGGCCCTGCCACGACTCGTGGTAGGGTGCCCGATGCCGATACGGTCATTGCTGCCATGGAAAAGTGTGGCTGGGTGCAGGCAAAGGCGGCGCGCCTGCTCGGTTTGACCCCGCGCCAGATCGGCTACGTGCTGAGAAAACGCGGTATCGAGATCAAGCGTCTCTGAAACAACCCGCCGAGCAAGAGCTGGAGCAGGTCAAGCATTGGTGCTCTGGCGCCGAGCCCATCGGCCAGGCTTACGAAGTGGGTGTGAACAGCGCTGCCAAGATTCCGGCCGTGTGCTTTCTACCACCAGTCGTACTGGGGCTCTGCGACTGACAAACTAAAAAGGAGTAATCCTCTGGCGGGACCTGGTCGATACATTAGCTGATGGCTTACCGCTCGATATCACGCAATCTGAGATGGGCATGAAAGTGAGTTCGACCGCTGGACAGTTGCCGACTTCGTCAGGTATTGGCCCCTGCGACCGGTTGATCTCCGATATCCAAATTCTTGGAAGTTGGTCGAGACGAAACTGTCGCCCCGGCTCGTGACCGACCGCGCGCCCGGCAAGATCGAGTTACAAAGTTGCCGAGGCAGTTTGATGTGCGTTCCTGCATCACTGTACGGGACACGACCTGACGGGAGACTATGATGCGTAGCCAAAAAGAAAAGATGCTCGCAGGCGAGTTTTACAATGCGGCGGATCCGGAGATCCAAGCTGACCTGTTGGCAACCGGGGCTTGGCTCAAGCGGTACAATGATACGCTGGGGCAGACCACGGGGCATTGGCATGAGCTTTTGTCCGAGCGGCTGGGAGAGGTTGGGCGCGGAACGGTCATCCGTCCGCCCTTTTTTTGCGACTACGGATTCAATATCCGCATTGGAGCCAATGCCTACATCAACTTCAACTGCGTTATTCTTGACGTGGTAGAGGTCAAAATCGGGCAAGGAACGGCAATTGGGCCTGCTGTGCAGATTTATACCGCCGATCATCCACATGATGCCGAGCAGCGGCAGGCCGGCCTGCAGGTCGGGCGTCCTGTTCACATTGGCAGCCGTGTCTGGATCGGCGGTGGAGCAATCATTCTGCCTGGCGTCACGATTGGTGATAATGCAGTGGTAGGCGCTGGCTGCGTGGTCACACGAGATGTTCCCGCCGGGGCAAAGGTAGTGGGAATTCCTGCTCGCGTGGCCGACCCACATAAACAGGCATAATCAACCTCGTTGACCCTGGAGGTGCATGCGAACTGTCGAAACTGTGCCGAATTTTTGTCGAAGCCATTGAGCGCTGCATATGTTGTCGCGACTCGGGCGCTTCAGTTCTTTTGCCACGGGGGTCACAAGATCATGTGCGTAATGCCGCCGCAACGTGCTCACGTCCCGCAGCAGCGGACCCTTTCACATGGCCCAACGAATTCAGAGCCTACGTTGTGCTGCCACTAGCATTACTGCTCACGAATGTATTCCCAACTGAGTTTTCGCCCTTGGAGGCAAGCAGCGACTCACCAGCAATCGCCGGCCATTAATCCTGGCTAGCATCGACCCCGACGAGGCGAGCCGCGGCGTTGCGGATCGGCATGTCGATGACCGTGATTGCGCCTTCGGCAAGGAAACGACGTTCGTTTCTGGTCAGCGTAGCCGAATCGATCACCGCAAAATGTGGGCCAGTGGAGCGCTTCATCAGCTGTCTGGCATATGTGCGCAGCATCTGATCGTTGAAGCGGCAGCCCACGAAGAAAAAACCCCGGTTGACGCGCCGTTGCTTCACCGCGTCCGGGATCGGCGTCTGGATATCAATTTCGGTTAGGACTTCGACGTAATCGGAATCAGCCACGAGGAAGTTTGCCGCCGGCCTGACGCTGCCGTGCGGCGCATAGAGCACCGTCCTAGCCACTTGTTCGGCCTCGAGTTCTGTTCCTGACAAATCGTAAGTTCTCGTCCAGATGTTACCGATTCCGGTCGCGCGCGTCGTTCCTTGTATCTCGACAACGTCTGTTTGGCCGGCCTCTGCAAGGGCTGCTCGCATGGCGCCATCGTACCAGCTGTCGATGATGACAGACAGTTGAAGGGTTGCGAGCCAGGCGTGAAGAACGGTCGGCTCGGCGGGGGCTGCGAATATCTCCGCCATCCACGCTTGGAGAGTCCGACGATGTCGGCGCTGCTCGATAAACTGCGCGACCGACCACATATTGGTGCGAATCCTGGAAGGGGCAGGCGCCCGCTTGTTGAGGGCCGCGGCGACATCTTCAGGGGTGCAAGGTACAGGGGATTCCGGTGGGTTAAGCTGCAGAAGACCAGGACCGAGATAGGGGATCACTCGATCGGCCTTGAGAGCGCCGTTCAGCAGGTCAATCAGTTTTTTGGCAAAACTGCCCCGGACGACGACGAGATGGTCCCAGCTCAGCATCGTGTTCATACGCGTTTCCTCTCCGCCACTGAACCCACCGGCATCAGGCCCCGTCGGAAATCTTCATCGCCTCGACGGTGATCGGCAAACGCGTGTCGCGCGGAAGGTCGGGCAGCATGAGCCGCCAACCGTTCCTGAGCGTCACGGTCCCGCCCCATAAGTCAGCGTTCTCAATCTCGGTGATCGGCTCTTCGAGATCCTTCTTGGGGACATAAGCCGACAAGCCAGTAGCGGTCCTGCGAATCATTACTTTCATCCGGCTGTTCCCCCGTTGGAAATGCCTTCAGCTCCGCAGGGAACCTCGACTTTGTCGAGGCTAATGAGTTCGCGCGCTCGCATGCCGACGACCGTGCCACGATCGATCCATTCGACCGCATAGATGAAGAATTGCTGGAGAAAGGTTCCAATGTCGCGCACGTAGCCTTCGTCGCCCTTCCGCACGAGGTTTTCGCCGATCTCCTTGCCGGGATAGGTGCCGTCGTTTTTTATGTGGCGTATCGCACGGACCCGCTCACCCTGCATGAACCGTGGCGGTCTGCCGATTTCGACCTCCTGTTCGCGTCTGGACCACATGCTGTCCATTCCTTTCTCGAGGCTTTTGTTGTGGTCGCGGGTTGCAGGCGTCGTCGTGCGGCGAACCCGACCGTTTCGGTAGGAATCAAGCGGGAACGCAGGTTTTCGGTACCGGACAGACCGACACGCATTGCTGCGTATCGAAGGCCTCCTTGCATTCGGTGCACTTGTTTGGATCGATCACATAGGCGTCGCCCTTGAACTTGATCGCTTCCGAAGGACATTCGAACTCGCAGGCCCCGCATTGGGTACATTGGGATGCGATGATCTTTAAAGCCATTCTAACTCCTGGTTATCGGACGAGACGGCTCAGGCCGTCGCCGCTAGTGGTCTGATCCCAAACTCTGCCGCGTAAAGTGCGCTGACTGCGGTCTCGATGTAGTCATGGCCATAGGCGTCGGTTACGCGCAGTCCAACTCGCGAGAGTTGTTCCTTCGGGCGATTTCCGATCTTGGCGCATAGCACTATGTGTATGCCTTCGAGCGCTGCGATGACGCCCTCGAGGATGGCGTCTTCGCCCCCGCCTCCGAGGCAATACCGCTCGACCTTCCGATGCCCGACCAAGCTGATCCCTCTAGGCGAGACTTCATAAACCTGGAATTCCTTCGCGTGGCCGAAGTGTTCGTTGACCCGTCCACCTCCCTTAGTGGCCACCGCAACCAGAAGCGACTTTTCGGAGTCTGTTGCCTTGACCATACCGATGGCCTCGCTCCTCGCCGCCTCATGATCACGGCGCTCGTGTGCGACCACCTGCCGATAGGCCTGACGCTTGCCAGCATCGTAGGCGACATCGTCGGGAATACCGTCCAGCGTGAATTCCTGGCCACGATCTTCACCGAGCAGGCCGACAGCATCTGCCCGGCACTGCCGGCAGTGGCGCATCAACTTGGCGCCACCTTCAAGTCGATCCTGAAGAGCCATCATCTCCGTTGCCGTTGGGCCGCGCTGCCCGATGAGTCCGTAGTGGGTACCGTGCGCCGGGTCCGAAATCAGAGGCATCACGTTGTGCAGAAACGCGCCCCGCTCCCTGACCATTTTGTTCACCTCAAACAGGTGCTGGTCGTTCACTCCAGGAATCATCACCGAGTTGATTTTGGTGAGGATGCCGCGCGCGCTCAGCATCTCCAGGCCCAGCATCTGCCGCGCGTGCAAGATTCGAGCGGCTTCGATGCCGAAGTAGCGGCGATTTTCATAAAAGATCCATGGATAGATCTTCGCGCCGACTTCCGGGTCGACCATGTTGATGGTGATCGTCACGTGATCAACATTCATTTCGGCAAGCTCGGCGACATGGTCCGGCAGCACGAGCCCATTAGTGGAGACGCACAGCTTTATGTCGGGGATTTCCCTGATGACGCGGTCGAACGTTGCCTTCGTTTTCTCCCAATCGTAACAGGCATCCCCCGGCCCAGCGATGCCAAGAACCGAAAGCTGCGGAACTTTGTTGGCAACGGCGATGACCTTGCGTAGCGCTTGGTCGGGCGTCAACTTCTCAGACACAACACCAGGCCGGCTCTCGTTGGCGCAATCGTATTTGCGATTGCAATAGTTGCACTGGACATTGCAAGCCGGCGCGACCGCCACATGCATACGCGCGAAATAATGATGCGCTTCCTCCGAAAAGCAGGGGTGATCCTTGATCCTTTCCCAAATAGCCGGATCCTCTTCGCCCGGGCTGGTCGGCGACGAGCCGTAGGAAGACGATGCGCAGCCACCGGATTTCGCGGCTGCCAGAAGACCCTCGGATGTCGTGCTAGTCGGCCCCTCAATCGAAACTGTCGGTGAGGACATCAAACGGCTCCGTTGCTGGTAACGTCGCGGTTCAAGGTGCAAGAGCCATACCAACTGAAAAAAGCGGCTTCAGTTCACTATTCGGGTCGATATCGCATTGTGTCAGGCCGGCGCGACACAATTTTGTCCTGCTTGCGACAGTGCAAGTCCAAATCCGTTCAGAAGCACGAAGCACTCCTTGTCGCGCACAGGGCGCGCAAGACCACTGGCCTGACGATTGGCTCATCAGGCTCTTAGAAGTTCCTTCACCTCGATACTATGCCGGCGTATCGCCTAGCCGACTTGTCGCAGCTTGAGGCCGAGAATTCGAGCCGCATTAGCCTGAACCCAGCCGGCCTTCTCCATTGTGTCGATCAGCCGTCACGCTTCGTCCGCCGCGGTCCCAGCCCCCGTCCGGCCGTATCGTTAGAATCGCAAGTGGCCATCTCGTGTTCAGGCGGGCGCCGATGCGCCGAACCGGCATCGTGCTGGCCCGTGAGAGCTCGTCGATGACATTGCCACGTTCCGAAAGATTGGTTCCTTCCAGAGGAGAACGCCAAGCACGCAGTTCTCCGGCTCGCGGACGTTGCCGGGGAAATAGCATTGCGAGATCAGCTCAACTGCCGACGGCGCAAAGCCATGGTTCTCCATATTTCAAGGGTAAGCGCTGTGTCCTTCCAGGAGGACCCGCGATCTGTGGGCCTGCCGATTCTGAGGTGGATCGGAGATCGGCTTGTGTCTGAACTTGAACTTACGATTGACCCTGAGCGGCAGCCTCGGCGTTTTCGAGGGTGATCAACGGCGCTGTTGGTCGGCGGCATTGGTCGATGGACGACAAGGCACGGAGTCATGTCCGAGACCCTGGAGCCGACGCGGCGATCTCGGAGGTTGCCCGGCGCTACGGGCTGCGGCCGCGGCGGAACGCTCGCAAGCTTGCGACGTCGGCAGGACAGGCCACTCCCGCCTAGTGGTTTCGGTGGCGCCACCGGAACGACCCGTTGGGCCTACATCCTTGCACCAGAGCTCAAGGCCACGGCCTGAGAATCGGCCGCCGCTCCCCCTACTTGGTTCCTCAGCCGACAGCGCTAAGAAGGAGAGCA
>NZ_RZPI01000233.1:0-7537 GCF_003998715.1 Mesorhizobium sp. M7A.F.Ca.CA.002.15.2.1 | reverse complement strand
GAGTTAAGGTTAAATCCACTATACATTTGTTCTTAGCCCGCAAATAATCGAAGAATTTCCCGAAACTGTGCTCAGGCATCTTCGTGGGAAAATCTGTGGTTCAGCTTCAAGGTCTTGGACGGGTGCTCTGCCATCCGCTGACGCTGGCCGTGGTCAGCCTTGCAGGCGTCTTCGCCGCCGGACGGGCCGAGCACGAATGGCTGTCGGTGCCGTTCTCGCTGGCGCTGGTGGCTGCCCTTGCCGGACTTCTGTTCCTGGCTTCGGGGCGCCTTGCCTTTTCCGTCTACCTCGCCTGGATGGGCATTGCCTTCGTCACCGTGGTTTCGGCGATCAAGTTCCGGCTGAAAGGATTTTCGCTGCACTTCTACGACACGGTCTTCGTGTCGAGGGACCCGGAAGTGTATCGTTTCCTGCTCGGCTCCTACCTCCATCTGATCGCGCCGGTCGTCATTGCCCTAGGGCTCGGCATCGGGGCGGCGGTGCTTCTGTTCCGGATCGATCGGAAAATCGGCTGGCCGGTGTCGGCACGCGTCCTGGTCATGGCGGCGCTCGTCGTTCTGGTGCCGCTGACCTTTCCGGCCGAGGCCTCGAAGGACCGCTATTTCTACTACATGCAGGGCCGGCACATGTCGGCCTTCTTCGTCTCGCTGCTGGATTTGCACAACCTCGTTGTAGAATCGGGCTTCGAAAAGCGGCTGCAAGCCGTGGCGCCGCAGCCGCCTTTTGCCGACACGGTCGATTGCGGCGACCGGGCTGATCTTCCCGACGTCTTTTTCGTGCTCAGCGAAAGCCAGTCCGATCCCGGCTATTTTCCGCAGGTCGGCAACGGCGCGGGATTCCTGCAGAGATTCGCACCGGGGGCCGGCACGCCGCACCAGATGCAGGTCGAGACGTTTGGCGGCGGCACCTGGATCACCAATCTGTCGCTGATGACCGGCCTGTCGGCCACCGATTTCGGCTGGCGAAGCCCCTATCTGACCATCACCCTGCAGGACAAGGTCGCCGGAGCCTTGCCGGAGGTGCTGGCGCGCTGCGGATATCGGACTGTCGTGATGACGCCGATGGACTTTTCGTTCGTCAATGAAGGGCCGTTCCTGAAATCGATCGGTTTCGAGACCGTGCTCGACATCAAGGACATCGCCGCGCCCTTCTATCACCTGCGCGACAACTTTTATTACCAGGCGGCCGAGGCATTCATCGCCAGGCACCATAGGGAAGACGGCCGGCCGCTGTTCCTCGAAATCCAGACCATGTTTCCGCACTCACCCTATGAGGGGCGGATGGAGCCCGGGCTGAAGGTCGAGGGCGAGCCTTTCTCGGGCGATTTCCAAGCCAATGAGTATCTGCGCCGGATGGCGGTAGCGCGCGGCGATTTCCAGGATTTCCTCGACAAGAGGCAAGCGGATGCCGGTGAACGCGGCGCCGTGGTGCTCGAATTCGGCGATCACCAGTCGTCGGCGACCAAGCCGTTCGTCGAGGCGATCGCCGGGGACGACGCCTTGGCGACCCCTGGCTCGCTTGCCTATCGCACTTTCTACACGCTCACCACCTTCAACCATCCTTTGCGCCATCCGATGCCTGACCTGGCCCCGCTCGACATCGGCTTCCTCAGCGCAAGCCTGCTCGACGCCGCCGGCCTGCCGATGTCGCCTGTCATGGCCGATCTCGTGCGCCTGCGCGACCATTGCGGCGGCAGGTTCCATGGTTGTCAGGATCGTGCGGAGGTCGATGCGCATCTGCGCCGGCGCGTCGATACAGGCCTGCTGCATCTGTTCCCGGAAGCGGTGCCGCTGCATGGGCTGGCGCCGCTCCAATCGGTGGATGCCCGTTAAATCAGTCTATCGTATCCGGCCCCAGCGTCGCCACGGTCTTCAGCGCACCGTCCAGCATGTCGCCCTTCTCGTCCTTCAGCGCGATCTCGCGCAGGCGGCGGATCCAGTCGGCGGCGTCGGTGCGGCCCTTGACCATGTCGAGCGCGGACAGCACCCGGTCGAATTTCGACTGCGCCCGGACATGGGTGTCGCTGTAGCCCTTGATCAGCCGGCGGCAGTTGAGGATTTCGACGGCCAGTGCGTAATCCTGGGGCACATGGTCGAGCGCCAGCGCGTACCAGCCATCGAGATGAGCGACCTCGACCTTGTGGCGCAGCAGGCTGCGGCGCCAGCGACGCAGGCCGCCGATGAACCACAGAGCGGCAAAGCCGGCAAAACTGTCGGTGCGGATGCGGCGGCCATGATTGATGCGACGATCGAGAAAGGCGGCGAGCTTCGGCCGGTTTTCGATGTAGCTGCCCAGACCCGCCGGCAGCGTGCCGCAGAACTCCTCGATGCGCGGATGGAAATATTCGGTCACCTGCAGGATCGAGCCATCCTTGACGCCGACCTCGCGGCGCACGCGTTTGTCGCGCGTCGAACGTGTCTTGAGATCGGCGACGCGGATCATGTCGTCGTAGCACAGCGCGTTGGCCAGATGCTTGGCGGCAGCGATGGACAAGCCGTAGCCCTGAATCGGCCCGTCCAGCGCGACGGCCTTGTCCAACCGGTCGAGATAGTCGCGCCCATAGGCGATGTCCTGATAGTCGACGACCTTTCTCAAGCCTCGAAGCGCCATATCGCGCACGGCCACCGGCAACAGATCGATGCGGGCAGCCAAGGCCTGCCAGCCTTGCAGCAGGTTTCGCGGGCCACTCACCTGTCCGGCGCCCAGGGCAGATTCGACGATCGCTGGCTCGGCCGGCCTAGGCGCCGGTGCTGCCGTGCCGCGCGCACGATCAAACGCGGCACCGAAGGCAGCAAGGCTGGCCTTGACGCCCCGACCACCCGCGCCGATCGCCTGCTCGTAGCTTTCGCGCGTGAACGGCAGCGCGTCCGACCCCGCCAGCGCGCCAAGCAGGCTGGCCGAGATCATCGAGCCATTGTCGGCGGCGATCTTCTCCATGTCGAAGGCGATGAAGCGCTTCGATGCGGCCTCCGCCGTTGCATGCACCTTGGACGACGAGGCGCGGCCGTCGCCCGGCTCGATCTTTTCCGACACGGCGGCGATGCGGTGCGAGGAGGCGATCAGCGTGGTGCGCTCGGGCGTGACGAAGCCGCGAATGATGGCGCGGCCGGCTTCCATCAACTCCGCCGCGATCAGTATGTCGACGTCGCCTTGCGAGGGCGACAGCGCAAAGACCGGCAGCCGGCCGGTGTCGCGGGCCATCTCGACATAGTAGATGGTGGCGCCGGTACGCTGGGCGACGCCGGCGACCGAGGTCGACTGCGCGACATAGCCGTTGCGCTCGGCGACATCGGTAATCCAATCGGCGAGCACGCCGCCGCCCTGGCCGCCGACCGCCAGCACGGCGAGCTTGATGACACGCTCACCATCCTGAGCGCTGGCGTGGGCGCGAAGTGGGGGGACGGCGTCAAGCATCGGCGAAAGTCAGGCGCCGGCTTTCGCGGCGACGCTGCAACAGGCTGATGGTGGCGCGGCGCGCCGCTTCCAGGAAGCGATCCCAGCGGCTTGGATTGTGGACGACGTCGGCGCGATAGAAGGACGGGCAGAGCACCGCCGCATCGGCGACCTCGCCGCAATTGCCGCAACCGACGCAACTCTGGTCGATATGCGCGACCGGATCGTCGCGCAAAAGATCGTCGAGCGACTTGACCGACAGCGATGGGCAGCCGGACAGCCGCATGCAGGCATGGTCACCGGTACAGATGTCCTCATCCACGCCGAACTTCGGTTTCACGACACGGGTCCCGCCCTTGATCGCCTTGTCGACCAGCGGCTTTTCGCGGCGCTGGCGGTTGAGCATGCATTCGGACGAGGCGACGATGACTTTCGGCCCCTTCTCCTCCGTCGTCAGCGCCTCGCGTAGCGTGTCCTGCATCTTGGTCACGTCATAGGTGCGGTCGACATGGCGCAGCCATTTGACGCCCATGCCTTTGACCGCCTCGGTGATCGGATGCTTCGTCGACTTGGTCTTGTTGCCGGCGCGGGATGAGAGGATGTCCTGGCCGCCGGTGGCGGCCGAGTAAAAATTATCGACGATGACGATGACGCCGTCGTTCTTGTTGAACACCGCGTTGCCAATTGAGGAGGTCAGGCCGTTGTGCCAGAAGCCGCCGTCGCCGACGAAGGAGATGGACCGCCGCTTGGCATCAGGCGAATTGAAGGCCGAGGCGGAGGCCGGGCCCAGCCCGTAGCCCATGGTGGTGGCGCCGAGCTCGAAAGGCGGCATGATCGAGAACAGATGGCAGCCGATGTCGGAGGCGATGTGATGCTTGCCGAGCTCCTGCTCGACCAGTTTTGTCGCGGCAAAGATCGGCCGTTCCGGGCAGCCGATGCAGAAGCCCGGCGGACGGCCCGGCACGACATTGATGAGGTCGGCTGCATCAACGCCGTCGCCGACCTTGTTGGGCGCGCGCACCTCGCCCGGCAGCAGATGCGGCGCCTCGGCGCGCAGGAAGGCGCCGATGCCGTCGAGCATGACCTGGCCGGTATATTCGCCGGCCATCGGCAGATGCTCCTTGCCAACCAGCCTGGTGCCTCGACCGGCCTTGTGCAGCATCGAAGCAAAGGCCTGTTCGATGTAGTTGGGCTGGCCTTCCTCGACGACCAGCACCGACTGCTTGCCCTCGCAGAACGACAGGAACTCGTCGTCGATCAAGGGATAGACGGCATTGAGCACATAGAGCGGCACGTCGGTGTCGCCATAGGTGTCGGCAAGGCCGAGCCGCTGCAGCGCGCGGATGACCGAATTGTACATGCCGCCCTGCATGACGATGCCGACCGAGCCATGGTCCGAGCCGAAGAACTCGTTGATCTTGTTCTTGGCGATGAAGTCGACCGCCGCCGGCCAGCGTTTCTGCACCTTCTCCTTCTCATGCAGGAAGGAGGCGGGCGGCAGCACGATGCGGCCGGTGTCGCGGCGCGGCGCGTCGAGGGCATCGGCGACCGTCATCGGCGGCCGCTTGTTGTCCTTGGCGATGAAATGGCCATGCACGTGGCAGCAGCGGATGCGCACCTGCAGCATGACCGGCGTGTTGGAAATCTCCGACAGCTCGAAACCATCCTCCACCGCCTTGACGATCGATGGCAGATTGGGTCGCGGGTCGAGCAGCCACACCTGGCTTTTCATGGCGAAGGCATGGCTGCGCTCCTGCATGATCGAGGAGCCCTCGCCATAGTCTTCGCCGACGATGATCAGCGCGCCGCCGGTGACGCCGCCGGAGGCGAGATTGGCCAGCGCGTCGGAGGCAACATTGGTGCCGACGGTCGACTTGAAGGTCGCCGCACCGCGAATGGGATAATGCACTGACGCCGCCAGCATGGCGGTGGCAGTGGCTTCCGAGGCGCTGGCTTCGAAATGCACGCCGAGCTCGCCCAGAATGTCCTGCGCGTCGGCCAGCACGTCCATCAGGTGACTGATCGGCGCGCCCTGATAGCCGCCGACATAGCCGACGCCGCATTGCAGCAGCGCCTTGGTGATGGCGAGAATGCCTTCGCCGGCAAACTCCTCGCCGGCACCGAGCCTGAGTTTTTCGACTTCCCTGGCAAAAGACCGTTCGGCCATTCTTTTTCTCCCTTCCGTTACCGCCAGCGCTGGCGGCGCGTAGGTCTAGATGTCGTGCTTGCGAATGTTCTTCAGCATCTTCAAAAGCGTGGCGATGAGCGCGGAATATTCGGCATCGTCGATGTCGTCGAACATCGCTTCGAACGCGTCGTGCATGGCCGGCCAGGCGCGGGTGAACTCGGCGCGGCCCTCGTCGGTCAGGAACACATGGCGGATTCGGCTGTCGGTGACACCCTGCTCGCGTCGCACCAGACCCTGGCCCTCCAGCGTATCGAGGGTCCGGCTCAAGGTCGATTGCTCGATGACCGTATAGACCGAGAGGTCGTTGACGGTGATACCGTCGGTGACCGACAGCACGGCGAGCGTGCGGACCTGCGGGATGGTCAGGCCCTGCTTGCGGAAATCGTCGCGCAAGGTGGCGTTGTAGCGGCCCATGATGCGGTTCATCAGATAGGGCGCGAATTGCTGCAGCCCGATCTGCCCCAGGGTCGAAATGCGCTGGCGCTTTTCCGCGACCTTCTCTTCCATCACAGCCTCCCCGCCAGGAGAAAGCCGGAACCGCCGCCGAGACCCGCACCCGGGTGGGTCGAGGCGCCGATATGGTAGAGACCCTTGATGCCGGTCTGATGGTTGCGGCTGGTCTTGAACGGCCGCCACAGGAAAGACTGGTCGATGGTCGAGGAACCGCCATAGGGGTCACCGCCGACCAGGTTGATGTTCATCGCCTCCAGATCGGCCGGCGAATAGGCGCGGCGCGCGATGACGCTGTCCTTGAAGCCTTCGATATGGCTGGCGAGGATCGCCTCAATGCGGTCGGCATAGGCTTCGCGCAGCACATCGGTCCATTGCCCGTCTGCCGGCGCCTGCAGCTTGCCGGCCGCGTCGCCCTTGATGTGGCGAGGCGCCTCTGGCAGTTGCAGCCACAGGATCGCCTTGCCCTCCGGGCAGCGCGACGGGTCGAGCGCGTGCGGCTGGCCGACGCAGATGGTCGGCACCTCCGGCAGCATGCCGCGCGCCGCCTCGTTGCAAGCTTTCGAGACGCCATCCAGGCCGGGCGTGAGGTGCAGCAACGCCACCTTATCCAAGCCTTCGCCCGGCCATGCGGGCGGTTTGTCCAAGGCGTAGTGGATCTGGAAATTGCCTTTGCCGTAGCGGTACTTTTGCGTCGCCTCGACATCGGCTTTGGGTGCATCCGTGCCAAGCAGCCTGCCATAGAGCTGCGTTGGCGTAACCGAGCAGATGACGCTCTTGTCGGCATTGATTGTCTCGCCCGAGGCCAGCCGCACGGCGGTTGCCCGGCCATTGTTTTGAACGATCGAAGCGACATCGGCGCCGGTGCGGATATCGCCGCCGCGTTCCCGAATCAAAGCCTCGAAGGCCGCCAGCAGGTTTTTTGCCCCACCCTTGACGATCGGTGCTCCGGCCGCCTCAAGTGCGAAGGCGATCACCTTGGCGATCTGGCCGGAGAAGGCGTCCTCGGGTCCAAGCCCGGCATGCAGTACCCAGGGTGCCCACAGCGCGCGGATGGTTTCGGACCGGTAGGTGTTTTCGAGCCAGCCGCGCGCCGGCACCAGAGCTTCGCCGAGGAAGGCGGCAAGGCCGCGCGGGCCACGCCGCCAGCCATCACCGGCAAGCAGCTTCGCTGTCGGGTAGGACCACAGGCTGCCGCCGAGCAAGCCGAACAGCAGGCCGGCATTGCGTTCGATGCCGCCGACATCATCCGCGTGCCGGTCACCGTCGCCTGCCGCGATTGCGTTGAGGGCGGCGATGTTGGCGGCACGGTCGGTGCCGAGCACGGCATGGCTGCCATCCGGCCGCAGCACGCCCGTCGGCGTGCCCGTGTGGCAGAACTCCAGCCCGTGGCGCGCGAGATCGGCGCCCAGTGCCGCAAAGGCCGGCGAGGTGATGAACAGCACGAAGGTCGTCGCCATCACATCATGGATGAAGCCGGGTGCGGTGATCTCCTCGGTGCGCAAG